>JAYTNY010000766.1:0-6121 GCA_043748055.1 Roseobacter sp. | reverse complement strand
CGCATCGCCGATGCGTCCATCATGCCCACCATGGTAGGCGTGAACCCATGCTTAACGGTGATGCAGATTGGGGAGAAATGCGCGGATTTGGTGATTGGTGAATAGGGATTGGTGATTCAGTTAATCACTAATCCCCATTCACCAATCCCTACTCCCTAATACTTCACATACACCGTCTTCGTCCGCGTGTAAAACTCGATGGCGCTCTTGCCCTGCTCTTTGAAGGTGTTGGCGCTGCTGTTCTTGAAGCCGCCGAAGGGCGCTTGCAAAGCTAGGCCCGTCGTCGGTTCGTTGATCTTGACCACACCCGCATCAATGCTGTTGGCAAAGCGAAAGGCTTTGTTGAGGTCGTTGGTGACCACGCCCGCCGAGAGGCCAAAGCCGATGTCGTTAGCCTTCGCCAGCGCGTCGTCAAAGTCTCGTGCGCGGATCAGGCTGATGACCGGCCCAAAGATTTCCTCTTGGGCGATGCGCATCTTGGGATCCACATCATCGAACACCGCGGGCTGAAGATAGTAGCCGTCCCCATGGGTCTCACCGCCACCCACAAGCAACTTCGCGCCCTCCGCAGTGCCGATGCGAATGTAGTCCAAGTCGGTCTTGAGTTGGTCATCGCTCACGGCTGGCCCCATCTGCACCCCGCTTTCTAGGCCATTGCCCACCTTCAGGTTTTTCGCCGCTGTCGTCAGCGCCGCCGCAAAGTCATTGGCAATGCCGTCCTCAACGATCACACGGCTCGTCGAGGTGCAGGCTTGCCCGGTGAGGCCAAAGCCACCCATCACCGCAAGCTGCACAGCTAGGTCTAACTTGGCATCGTTCAAAATAACCAACGGGTTCTTGCCGCCCATCTCGAGTTGAACCCGCGTGAGATTTTTGATGGACTTGGCGTAAATGCCAGTGCCAACGCCAACCGACCCGGTGAAGCTGAGGCCGTTTATTTGCGGGCTGGTACTCAACACATCACCCACCGTGCTGCCGCCGCCTGTCACAAAGTTGATGACACCCGGCGGCAACCCGGCTTCGATCAATACCTCAACCAACTTGGCCGCCGTCTCTGGCACCAACGAGGCGGGCTTGAACACAACGGTGTTGCCATATGCCAGCGCAGGCGCGATCTTCCAGGCCGGGATCGCTATCGGGAAGTTCCACGGCGTAATAATCGCAACCACGCCCAACGCCTCGCGCTTGGTGTAGAGCAATTCGTCGGGCACATTGGCGGGCAGCACATCCCCACCCATGCGAAAGCCCTCGCCCGCATAGTAGCGAAAAATATCGCGGGCGCGCATCACTTCGCCTTTGCTCTCGGCCAGGGTCTTGCCTTCTTCGCGGGTCAGAATCATAGCGATTTCGTCCAGACGTGCGTTCAGCAATTGCGAGGCTTTATCTAAAATCGCGCCGCGCGCAGGGGCGGGCATGTTCGCCCACTTGGGCAGCGCGGCCTTGGCGGCATCTATCGCGCGTTGGGTGTCGTCTTTGGTCGCCAGCGGGAAGGTGTTTAGGACTTCGCCAGTGGCCGGGTTGCAATTCTCAAACGTCGCGCCGTTGGCTGCGTTCACCCATTCTCCGGCGATGTAGTTTTTATAGGCGGTTGTCATGTGGGGAATGCTACTGCGAAAAACGTTGCGTGCGTTCAGGATGAGGCAATGAGTTATCCATGTCGTAGTACGCCTGAAGATATTTCCACAACAGCGCCAACCCACCCAACCGCTGTAGGCTAATTCGCGTGAGGTCGGTCAGTCGTTGTTCTGCCGCCACAATCACCTGCTCGGCGTTGCCGGATGCCAATTCATCTAACACAGTACGAATCACATCGAATGAATAATCGGCCTTGCGCAACATGGCAACCACATGCAACTGGCGCAGTTGCTCGGCATCGAAACAACGATAGCGGCTGGTTTTCTCGCGCCCCGGGCTTAACAACCCTTGCTCCTCCCAAAAGCGCACCGACGATACGCGCACACCCGCTTCTTTTGCGGCTTTGCCAATCGTGATGGATTCGCGGCGCTCGGTCAATCGCTTCTTGGGCAATGCGGTTGAAGCAGCGCGCAAGGCGACCAGCGTTGCATGAATATGCTCGCGCTGCGGATGCAGTTGTGCCTGCTGGGCATCAATCATCGCCAGCGCCGCAGGCAGATCGTTGCGATGCACCGCACCCATGATCTCCATCGTCGTGACCCACGAGAAGCCGAGCCGGTGACTAACTTGAAATGCCTCGACATGTTGCTCGGTGTAAAAACGATAGCCGTTTGCGCCACGTCTGGCGGGCGGCAAGAAGCCGAGTGCTTCCCAGTTGCGCACTTTTTGCACGCCACACTGCGCAATGCGCGCCAAATCCGCCGTGCGATAGGTCTTTTCGAGGCTCTTCTTAAACCCTGAGTTGCCAATAGAGGGTTTCATGCTAAATCTGCGCTAACGCGGCACAAAGTGGCTGCATCATCGGCAAAACCCTCCAAAACTCTCCATGCTTGCATCAGAGTTGTATTATCAAATCGTCAAGACAATCGCGCAAGCGCAGCGCGAGAGTTCTCGATACTTTTGCAGGAATTCAGCGTTATCCAAAGGCCACGGACAACGCATCAGCCCACTTTTTATTTGTTCAGACAAGGAGGCTTTGTGCAAGACTCTGTCCTGTCCGTGAACCAACTTGCGATGACCTATCGTGTGCCGGTGCGTGAGCCAGGTCTGCGCGCGGCCCTGTGTGCGTTTGCGCGGCGCGAGTTCCGCGAAGTGCAAGCCGTGCGCGATGTGTCGTTCAACATCGCGGCGGGCGAACTCGTCGGCTTCATCGGCCCGAACGGTGCGGGCAAGACCACCACGCTAAAACTGCTGAGCGGCGTGTTGCATCCCACCGGCGGCGCGGCCCAGGTACTCGGCTTTACGCCCTACCAACGCGACCCGCATTATCTGCGCCAGATCGCCATGATTCGCGGCAGCCGACCCTTGGCTGTTGCCGGAGAGTTAACCGTGCTGGATGCGTTGCACTTCCAGCAGCTTGTTTACGATGTGGACGAGCGCAGCTTCAAACGCAACCTCGATGAACTCACGACGATGCTTGATCTATCGAAGTTGCTGGATCGGCAGGTGCGCGCGTTGTCGTTGGGCGAGCGCATGCGCTGCGGGCTGGCCTGTTCGTTGATCTATCACCCGCGCGTGCTGTTTTTGGATGAGCCTACGTTGGGGCTGGATGTGAGCGCGATTGGAGCGATGCGGCGCTTCATCGCCGACTACAACCGCGAGACACAGGCGACCATTTTGCTGACGAGCCATTACATGGCTGATGTTGAGCAACTGTGCAAGCGCGTGCTGCTCATCAATCGTGGCGAGCTGGTGTTCGACGGCGAGTTGAGTATCTTGGCCGCGCGAGCCTCGTCGGCCAAGATACTCAAAGTGTCGTTGGGCGAGACGCAGCTCACGCCAAAGTGGTGTGATTACGGCGAGGTCGTGGCTCAAGCCGAAGATGGTGTAAGCCTGAGCGTGCCGCGCGAACATCTGCCCGCCGTCACCGCGCGCTTGCTGGCTCAATTGCCTGTGGCCGACATCACCATCGCCGAGCCGCCGCTCGAAAACGTGATTGATCGCGTCTATCGCGAGGGGGTGTGAGATGCGCTTTATTCGACTCTTGATCGGCTACGTCAAGCAATACTTTGTGCAGTGGCTATCCATGCGTGGCTTCACGCTCACGCTGGTGGCGAACCAGGCCATAACGCCGCTGATTGGTTTGGCGGTCTGGACATCCGCCGTGCCTGGGCAGAATTTATCGGCTTATTACATCGCGTTGATGGTGGTGAGATTGTGCGTGGTCTCGTATGAACATCACACGTTTAGCGGCAGCATTTATGAAGGCAGCTTGGCCGACAATCTGTTGCAACCACATCCGGTTGTGCTGAAACCACTCAGCGAAAACCTTGCTATTCGCGTCTGGCATCTGCTTATCGGCTTGCCATTGCTGATCGGCGCTTTGGTGTTTACACCGGCGCACTTTGATGCGACGAATATCTTGTCGGCGTTGCCTGCGCTGGTGCTGGCGGGCGCATTAAATTTTCTGTTCACCTACGCGCTCTCAATGTCGGCGTTTTGGACGGAGCGCGCGCATGGTGTTACAGGCATCGGCACGACCTTGATCTTTTTGCTGGGTGGTGAAGCCGCGCCGATTCGCTTTTTGCCCGAGGCCATTCGGCCTTTGGGCGAGGCGTTGCCGTTCCGAGTCATGCTTGGCTTCCCCGCCGAGGTTGCAACGGGTGCGCTGAGCAGCTTGCAAATCATCACGGGCTATGCGTGGCAAGTGATTTGGTTATGCATCTTTGCATTGATGGTGCTGCGGGTGTGGCGCGCCGGGTTGCGCCGCTTCGCCGCTGTTGGAGGTTGACATGCGTTTGATTCGTATCTTCATTGCCTCGTTGGCGCGCTCTGCGCAGCGCGAGTTATCGCACAGCGCCAACCTGCTCTTCGAGGGGCTGTTGGCCGTGATCAACACGTTGGCTGGCATCGCCGCCATCGCCGTGCTGTTCACCCAAACCGAGTCGCTGGCTGGCTGGCGACGTGAGTCGGTGATCGTGCTGCTTGGGGCATTCCAGATCATGACGGGTTTGATGTGGACATTTGTTGAGCCGAACGTCGGTTGGTTCGGCGGCAAGGTTAAGAGCGGTGAACTGGACGATGTGTTGTTGCAACCCGTGCCGAGCTTGTTTACGATTAGTTTGGGTGGCTGCAACCCATGGGCACTATTGACGCTGCTTTCGGGCATCGTGGTAACGCTCATCGGCGTTGCCGCGCTGCATGTGCAGGTGACAGCGGTCAATGTATTGGCGTTTGTTGTGCTGCTGGGCGCGGGCGCGGTGTTGATGTGGGCATCCCGCGTAGCGGTGGCGTGTGTGGCGTTTTGGGCGCAGGGCTTCGAGCCAGATGTGTTGTATGGCGCACTGTGCAGCTTGGCCGTTATCCCACGAGTGTGTATCACCCAATTGTGCAGCGCGTGCTGCTGGCAGCGGTGCCGGTCGCGCTCATCACCAGCCTGCCCGCGCGCGCATTGATTGAAGGAATAGATGGATGGACGGTGCTGCTGGTATTGCTCGGCGCGTTTATAGCGGTGCAGTTTGTATCGGTTGTGTGGCGGCTGGGGCTGCGGCGCTACTCCAGCGCGACTAGCTAATGCACGCGTGTTCGCATCTGGGGATGCGAACTCCTCGGCGAAGCGAAGGGTGCGTTTCTAAAAAGGGGCAAACCGGAACGTTGTCGTAGGGGCGAAGCATTCGGCGAGCGCTGCGTATCAAACCCCATCGAACACCCGAATGCTTCGCCCAAAGCTTGCGGGTATCTAGACCGAAGCTGGCGTTTCTATCCCGCGCTCCAGGGCGAAGCATTCGAGAACTGGGTTGAGTTTGTTGATTTGCGTTCCCGAATGCTTCGCCCCTACCGATAGTTTTCTGCCCTTTTGCGAAATGCACTCAAAGCGAACGCATGTTCTATCCGACGATATAATCATCGTTTCTTTTTGAGGAGGAACACACGCGATGGCAGATTTCAAAGTTCACTCTCCGTTCGTGCCGGGCGGCGACCAGCCCACGGCCATTGATACGATTGTGCAAAGCCTGGAGGCAGGCCACCGCTACGCCACGCTGCTGGGCGCAACCGGCACGGGCAAGACTTTCACCATCTCCAAAGTGATTGAGCGCACGCAGCGCCCCACGCTGGTGATGGCCCACAACAAAACGTTGGCGGCGCAGCTCTACTCCGAGTTCAAAGAATTCTTCCCCGACAACGCCGTCGAGTACTTCGTCAGCTATTACGACTATTACCAGCCCGAAGCCTACGTGCCGCGCCACGATCTTTACATCGAGAAAGATTCTTCGATCAACGACGAGATTGACCGCTTGCGCCTGGCTGCGACCAGTTCGCTGATGAGCCGCCGCGATGTGATCATCGTGGCCTCAGTGTCGTGCATCTACGGCATCGGCGACCCGGAGACGTATGGGCGCTTTGCGGTTCGCCTCAAAAAAGGCGAGACGAGACGGCGCGAAGTGGTGCTGCGCATGTTGGTGGCCATTCAGTACGAGCGCAACGATGTGGGCTTTGGGCGCAGCAAGTTCCGCGTGCGCGGCGACACGCTGGAAGTGCAACCGGC
>JAYTNY010000765.1:0-3236 GCA_043748055.1 Roseobacter sp. | reverse complement strand
GGGTATTTCTGGCGATGTTTGGAATGGCTTCGTTAACAGTTGCACTGGTGATTGGATTGTTTGTAGGTGGATTGTTGGGTTTCATGGCTTATAGCATGCCAGATTCGCAAGTAGGTGGTGCGGCGTCTGCTCGCCAGAAAGAGCTTTCGTTGGAAATGGGTTTTCGTGTGCCAGAGTTGAGGGCCGATGTGTTATCGGGTGCCACGATTCAGCGTGCGATGCGCTCTATGTCCCGTCGGCCAGGTGGTTCGTTTGTCGAAGAGCTACGCCGAGCTGTAACGGTGCTGGATGTAACCCGCGACGAGGCTCAGGCGATGGATTACCTGATGGATCGCAGCCAGGGCAATGAGTTGATGATGGAATTCGCCAACTCGGTGAAGATGGTTTCGCGGCAGGGTGGGCAAATTGGCCCAGTGCTGAATACGATTGCTGATCTTGCGCAGGAAAAACTGCGACTCAGCATCAGTATGCAGGCACGCAAGAACCTACAAGAGATGACAAGACCAATAGCGATCAGCAGTCTTATTGTGACAACGCTATTGATTATTGTGCCTGCGTTAGCAGGTGTGGCCGGTGGCTTCGTTCGCTAACGTAGTGCGTCAGAATTTATAAATCTGTAAGTCGCTAAATTAGGAGGCGCATGCAATAGTTCCCTTGCAAGGAGTCCGAGGACCGGAGGCATTTGAAACTTTTACTGTTCGCTAGACAAAGAAAACTTTGACGACATCACAGCAGTTTTATTGGTTGATCGCAGCTCAGCGTCAATCTAACGAATCAGATCTCAACAACAATTCATTACGTCCATAAAACACATACAAAAAGGAACAACACAATCATGTTTAACAAACTTTATCCCGCCTACGTCAAGACCGCAATCGCCCTGAACGAGATGAACCAGATGCGCCGGAACCCGGCGATGTTGGTGAAGAAGCTGGAGCACGGTGATGCGGACAGCTCTGGCAGCACGCTGCGCACGTTGGGCATTGTGATCTTGGTGGTGCTGGTCGTAGGCATCCTGGGCTTTGCAGTGAAGACAGCCGCCGACACCGCCGCTGGCGAGATTGACGGCACCAGCTTCAACTTCTCTGCTGCCCCGTAATTATTGGGCTACAGAACTGGGCGGACTGGACGTAATCTGCGTCCAGTCCGTTTTATGCGTTTAAGGTTGACTTGGTGTGCTCGTCACAGATGCCGCAACCCCCGTTAACTCAATTCCGTTTGTAGAGAGGTTTCTATGTCAACACATTTGTATGCCCTGAATTCGCGCCTAGCTCAACTGCAATCTAATCAGTGGGTGAAAAAGCTGGAGCGCGGCGACGCGGATAGCTCGGGCAGCACGTTACGCACATTGGGTATCGTCATCTTGGTGGTGCTTATTGTGGGCATCATCGGCTATGCCGTGCAGGTCAAAGGGGCCGAAGCATCGGCTACGATCATTGGCACACAGTACGATTTCACACAAGCACCGTAGCTAAACGTTATGAAAGTTTTAACCCCCACTCCCCAGCATCGAAAAAGTTCAGCTAGTCGCTTAAGCCGATTGTTGCGCCAAGCCGAGCTAGGTATGGAAGAGCAATACGGCATGCTCTGGTATCAGCCCTATTTATTTTTTTTGATGTTGCTGGGGCTTGTATTTGGCATGGCGGGCTTTTGGAGATTGGGTGCCAGCTTTGCAAACGATCTTGCAACGCGCAATGGCGCTATCACCACGAGTACGCCCGATGACATTCGGGCCTGGCAAGTGGCTCTGTTTGAGGGGTTTACAGGTGGTGATATTGCTTCGTATGATGCCAGTAGCGTGGAATATTCCGAATTAGGCACGAACCGCATGGTGTTTTCGCGCCTCTCCACACGTTCGGATTGGGCGGGCGGCCTCTACGTTGGCGCTCAGTCGCAAGTGCGCGAAGAGCGATTCTTTCCGGGCAGAGAGAAATGCTATCTGGTGGGCGGCACCGAGATCTGTCACGAGTAATTTGTGAATTAAGTTCAGAGAGTGACCAATTGCTATGAACAACAAAACATCGTTCCTTTCATCATCTGCTCGCCTAGATGGCCTTGCTAACAAGACCATGCGCGAAGTTGTTCGCGGCATTCGAAATGCCGAACGTGGCGAAGCACAAAGTTTTGAGTTTGTGGTTTCGACCGTGTTGATGGTGTTTACCATCTCCTTAATTGCGTTTGCCGTGATGTATTGGTCGGCTCGTTTGCCCGCCAAGCGTGCGGCCATAGACTGTGTACGCAACGCTGTGTCGACGCTGGATAGAGATATTGGCATTAGCCAGGGTGTGGAGACTGGTGTACGTGCCCTGGTTATGCCCGACAACTTGGTCAATCCTGCAACATTGGCTGAGTTACAGGCACGCGAACTGACGATACTTAGCACAGGCGTCATTGTTAGTAACCTGACAGTAGAAGTGCGACCGTGGCCAGCGGGTTTTGGTGGGCCGTGGGGCCGAGGGGATAAGGTGCGATGCCGGGTGCGTTACCGCCTCAACGTCTCCGCTCTACCTATGTTAGACATGGTTCAACCCATACTGAACGCAAACGGTATCTTGGAAATCCAAGAGGTAGCAATTTTGGCTATTGAGCCTTACAAGTCGGATTGGAGATAAGTCTCATTATGCGAAACACTATGAAGATTCGACTGCCTCAACTTGTACGTCAGGCAGAATGCGGTGTGGATACCATGTTTGCGGGTATGTGGTACACCGTTTTGCTTTTTGTGATGTTTGTTGTGTTGATGGAGTTTGGCAACACGATGTATACGACATCAAGCGCCTACAACGCCGCCCGCGCGGCAGCACAGGATGCAGCCAAGAAGGTAGACCGGGATGAATTCTTGCAAAACCAGGTTGTGGTTTTGAACTCTGGAAGCGCAGAAGCTATAGCGCGTGATACGTTTGAGAATATCTACACAAGCCTCCCGCTTTCACTCGTTGTTATCGCACATCCTGATGCCACTAATATGCGCTATGTCGAAGTTGCTGTTGAGATTGAATTCACTTACCCAATCCTGAACAGTTTGCTGGGGAATGGTTTTGGCACGCTCGTTGGCAACAGCACCGCCAAAATCAGCGCCTTCGCCGAGCCAGCTTTTGGTATTGATGACGAGCAACAGTAGTGCTGGAAAGGCAGGCTTTGCTCTTCCGGTCGCATTCCCCATCCATTCGCGCAGTGCTGTAAAGGCCGACCGCCTTGCTATTTGCCGCGTAGAGTGCGCCAGCTTCAACTGGGAG
>JAYTNY010000764.1:0-7680 GCA_043748055.1 Roseobacter sp. | reverse complement strand
AGGCGCACGTTTACTTTGGGCAACGCGGCTTCTAGCTCGGCCACATGGTTTTCGCCAGGCGCGGCGTGGTCGTGGTTGCCCAGGATGGCGTATGCGCCGCGCGTGGTGCGCAGGTTTTTCAGCGGCTCCAGCAAATCCTCAAAGCGGTTGTCGCCCACCACGCCCGAAAAATCGCCCCCAATCAACACCACGTCCGGCTGCTGCGCGTTCACCAAATTCACAACGTGCTGCACCCAATCGCGGTTTTTGATGCGGGCCAGGTGAAGATCGGAGAAGAAGACGAAGCGCAGGGGAGAGGCGGGGATTGGTGAATGGGGATTAGGGATTGGGGATTGGGGATTCACAAATCCCAAATCACCAATGACTAATCTCTTCACCCGCAACTGCCACGGTACAACAAAGCGCCCGTAGGCCACCACACACGCAATGCATGTGGCAAGCGCTGCGGCCAGCGCGTACCCCATCCACCCAACCCACAGCGCATAAATGGCGCAGGCCAGAAACGCTAAGGCAACGGCAGGGCTTGCTAAAAAGGCAAGATCGAGAACGCGTTCGAGCTTGTAGGCGAAGTTGTATTTGACAAAGCGTGAAGAGCGATTGATGGGCATAGCGTAGAGTGGCAAAAACAAACCAGGTTTTTAACGCCTTCTTAGGCGCAAAACCTGGTTTGTTTTTGCGGGCTTGTTGTGGCGATTGTCTTAAGCTGCTTTCACTTCATCAAAAGCACGTTGATACATCTCTTCAATCTCCGGCGCACCTTTCTTCAGATAATCCAGCTTGTTGCCCAAGCCAGTGATATCGGGATAGATAGTCTTGTCTTCGGCTTTGGCTTTGTCTACCAGCCCCTTCTTCAGGGCTTCGGCGTTCGGCGTGGTCAACAATGTCTCCTCGTTGTTGGAAAACTCGGCGGCAATTTCGGGGCGACACAACCAGTTGATGAACACCTCGGCGGTGTATTTGCTGGGCGCACCCTTGGGAATGCAACTGTTGTCTTGCCACACTGTGCTCACTGGCTCCGGAATCACAAACACAATGTCGGGGTTTTGGCTACGCGCCACGTTGGCGTCGTTGGTGTACATCATGCCCGCCACCACATCGCCTGCCACCAGGTTGGTGGATGCGCCGGGGCTGTCCGAGAGAACGTAGTTGGCGCTTTTCTTCAACGCAATCAACGCCTGCTTGGCGGCTTCAATTTCTTCGGGCTTGGCGGTGTTGCCGCTGAAGTTCTTGAAGCGCAAGGCCATGCCCAGCAACTCGCGCTGGTCATCCAGCAGGCCTAGCTTGCCTTTCAGTTCGGCGGGCCAGGCCATCACCTGGTTCCAACTGGTAATAGGCTCCTTAACCTTTGTCTTGTTGTAGGCCAAGCCGGTTACGCCCCAGTTGTAGGCTACCGAATACTCGTTGGCGGTGTCGAAATACAGGCCTTTATGGCCGGAATCAATATTCGGGTAATTGGGGATGTTGGCAAAGTCAATCTTCTCCAACAAACCAGCAGCAATCATTTTAGACACCATGTAGTCCGATGGCGTAATCAGATCGTAGCCGGGGTTGCCACCCGCTTTGAACTTGGCTTCCATTTCCTCATTCGAGCCATAGGTATCTACTTTGACGGTAACGCCAAACTCGTCGGTAAATTTCTTGAGGATGGCTTCGGATGTGTAGCCGCCCCAGGTGTACCAACTCAGTTGTTTGGCAAGCTTGCTCTTGTCCACCGCGCCGCCCGCAGCGGGGGCGGCCGCTGGGGCATCAGTGGGCTTAACTTCCGCTGGCTTCGATTCGGTAGGCGCGGGCGTGGCGCTGCCGCAGGCGGCCAGGGTGGCGGCCAAGCCGGTCAGGCCTGCGCTCATCTGCAAAAATTTCCTTCGGTTTACTCGGTTCATTTTCTCGTCTTCCTCCAATTGGGTTTATCTGATTTGGGTACGCGTTGTGCCACGAGCACAAGAGCAGCGGGGCTGTGCCCATGACAAGGCCGATTATGCCGGAACAAACTTAAGACCTTCTGCGTGATAACGCTGCAAGCAGCAAACGTTGTCGTAGGGGCCAAGCATTCGGCGAATGCTGGCACCAAACCCCATCGAACCCTCGAATGCTTCGCCCAGAGAAACCCCGTCACGCAACCACGCGCTTACGCAGGGCGAAGCATTCGAGAACCCAGTTGGGTTTGTTGGGCTGCGCACCCGAATGCTACGCCCCTACCGATGATGCGCAATTGGTGCGTAATGCCTCGTTGTTTTGCAGGAAGTCTTTAGCTGATCTCCTGACGCATGGGCGACAGCGCTTCTCCCTCGCCCGTTCTTACAGGTGAGTGGGGGCCGCACGCTAAGAACTCTGCCGGCGCTGAATCAACTGCGACACGATGACCAGCCCAATTGAAAACACCAGCATGAGTGCGGAGATGGCGTTGATCTCTGGGGTGATGCCTTTGCGGATTTGGCCCCAGATGTAAATGGGCAGCGTGGTCCAGCCTTTGCCGTTGACGAAGAACGAGATGACGAAGTCATCGATAGACAACGTAAAGGCCAGCAGCGCGCCGCTGACCACGCCCGGCATGAGCAACGGCAAGGTGACGCGGCGAAAGGTGACCAGCTCGTTTGCGCCCAGGTCTTGGGCGGCTTCTTCCACACTGCGGTCAAAATCGGCCAGGCGGGCGCGCACGGTGAGATAGACGAACGGCATGGAGAAGGCGATGTGTGACACGACAAGCGTGAACAGGCCGCGCTCGATGCCGACGGCGGCGTAGAACAGCAGCAGCGAGATGCCCGCCACAATTTCTGGAATGATGATGGGCATGTAGAGCAGGCCATCCCAAAACGATTTGCCCTTGAAGACAAATCGCTCCATCGCCAGCGCCATCAGCGTGCCAACAACCACCGAGCCGATGGTGGATAGCACGGCCACAAGCAAGCTGATGCCTGCGGCTTCGATGATGCGCTCGTTGGCAAACATGCGCGAATACCAGTTGAGCGTAAAGCCCTGCCATACCGCGCCAGAGCGGGCGCTGTTGAACGAGAACACGATGAGCACGATGATGGGGACGTAGAGAAACGCCGCAGTCAACAGCGTAATCAGCACCAACGTATAGCGGCCCGCCGAGCGTTTGGCAGCCTGGGGTCGCACAGGCTTTACGTTGGCGCGTTCGCCGAGGAGGATGATTGGAGAGTCTGAGGCCATAGAGTTAGTGATTAGTAATGGGTGATTAGGGATTCACCAATCCCTAATCACCCATTGCTCTTTATGCAACTGCCGAAGTTTTGTTGCCGCCGCTTCTAAAGTAGAACACGGCGGCGACGGTGACGATGATCATCATGAGTAATGACATGGCTGAGCCGAAGGGCCAGTTGGCGGAGGCGCTGAAATTTTGCGCAATCGAATAGCCGATCATGTTGGTGCGCCCGCCGCCCATTAACTCGACGGTGATGTAAGAGCCAATGGCGGGCACAAACGTAAGAATGGCCCCGGCCACCAGGCCCGGCCCCACCAGCGGCAGCATGATGCGAGAGAAAGCCCGATATGTGTTTGCGCCTAAATCGTTGGCAGCCTCGATCATCGTCCAGTCAAATTTTTCCAATGAGGTGTAGAGCGGCAGGATCATGAAGGGCAGGTTGCCGTAGACCAGGCCGATCATCACGGCGGTGGGGGTGAAGAGAACATCCAGGGGCGGCAGGCCTACGCCATTGAGGATGGCGTTGATGGGGCCGTTGCTGCGCATGAGAAAGAGCAGGGCGTAAGTGCGCACAAGGAAATTCGTCCAGAACGGAATCATGACAAAGAAGAGGGCGATGTTGCGGTATTGCTTGGGCAGCCGCGCCATGAACAGCGCGACTGGGAAAGCAATCAACAGCGTAAAAATAGTGGAGACGAAGGCCAGCCAGAGCGAGCGCCAGAATAGATCGAGATACAGACCATCGAAGAGTTTGAAGCTGAGGCCACCCTCGAACGAGAGCGAAGGGTTGAACTTGATGTCTTTGACGATGTCGTAGTAGTTGTCTAGCGTGTAGGGCGGGGCGGGGTTGCCCAGCTCGTTGCGAGACATAAAGCTGATGCCGCTCATAAACAGCAGCGGGATGGCGAAGAACACCACCAACCAGAAACTGCCCGGAAACATGAGGCCCAGAATTTGCAGGCTTTTGCGTTCGCGTATGGCTTGAATCATATTAAAAACTGGAAGCTAAAAGCGGGAAGCTGTAAGCCGGATATCTTTCCAGCTTATTGCTTCCGGCTTTTAGCTCTTACCTTCCCTCACAAACGAGATGACCGCATGCAACAGGTGATAGATCGGGTAGATCAACAACGCGTAGACCAACCACGAGGGCGGGTTGTCGAACCCAACCAACAACAGATACAAGCTGCCCAAAATTTGCACGGGCAGAATCAGCAGTTCCAGCTTACTCATGGACTGCGTGCTTTCAAACTTGATGGGGACGAAGACCAGAATGGCCAACGCTGCGATGACAAGGCCGTTGAGCCAGGTGGGCCAGTGCAGTAGATATATGAAGAAAGCGACCGCGTTCCAGTAGGAGGGGAAACCGGTGAAGTGTTTGTCCTCGGTCTTGGCAGCCAAGCTGCTGAAGCCATAACCCGACGCAATGAGCGCCAGCATGAGCGCACCGACCCACGGGCCTTCCACCAGCCCAAATTTCCAGATAAAGGCCATTGGCACGAACACGTAGGTCAGGTAATCGGTGATGTCATCCAGCTTGCGGCCATCAAAGCGCGGTGTCCACTTCCACACGTTGAACTTGCGGGCCAGCGGGCCGTCGGTGCCGTCAATCACCAGTGCGGCTACCAAAAATAAAAACACATCGCGCGCGTTGCCCTGTATGGCCGCGATGAGCGCTGCAAACGCCAGCGGCAGCCCCAGCGCCGTGTAGGCATGCACAAAGCAAGCTCGCAACACTTGGCTGCGGTTTTCTTGGAGTTCAAATTTTGTAGGCATAGAGTAGTGATTGGGGATTAGGGATTGGGGATTAGCGACTTAAATCACTAATCCCTAATCCCTAATCACTTATTTCCGCTAGTCTGTCAGCACCAGAGCGTTATCCGGCCTGAAGGTCAAATAGGCCTTTTCGCTGGGTCTGAAGAAATAGTTGGGGTCGAGGGTGCTAATAGAATTTTGCTCCCACACATCGAGCTGAGTGGTGCCCAACGAGACCATAACGCGTGTGTCGCTGCCCACATAGCCCACAGATTGAATAATGACTTCGTAGGCGTTGGTGTGGTTCTCTGGCATCTTGTCCAGCAGTTGCACCTTTTCGGGTCGCACCGAAATGGTCACGGCATCGCCAGGTTTGGCCTTGCAGTTCATGCGGCCCAAAAAGGGCTTGTCGCCATCTACGATGACTACGCCATGCTCGCCGTTAATTTCTTTCAGCTTGCCCTCCAAGAAATTCGTCTCGCCGATAAAGTCGGCCACGAAGCGACAGTTGGGGCGCTCGTAAATCTCCAGCGGCGTGCCAATTTGCAACACCTTGCCTTTGCTAAACACGGCAATCCGGTCGCTCATGGTCAGGGCTTCTTCCTGGTCGTGCGTCACAAAAATAAAGGTGATGCCGACCTCTTTCTGCAACGTCTTCAACTCAATCTGCATCTCTTTGCGCAGCTTGGCGTCCAACGCCCCCAGCGGCTCATCCAACAACAGCACCTGCGGGCGGTTCACCAATGCGCGGGCCAGTGCAATGCGCTGCTGCTGCCCGCCCGACATTTGCTTGGGGTAGCGCTTTGCCATCTGCGGCAGGCGCACCATCTCCAGCGCATCGCCCACGCGCTTCTTAATGTCGTCCTTGTCCACGCCTTTCATCTCCAGGCCAAATGCCACGTTCTGTTCCACGGTCATGTGCGGGAAGAGGGCATAGGACTGGAAGACGGTATTGACGTTGCGCTGAAAAGGCGGCAGGGTGCCCGCTGCTTTGCCACTGATGAGGACATCGCCCATCGTTGGCTGCTCAAAACCGGCGATCATGCGCAGACACGTTGTTTTGCCGCAGCCGCTTGGCCCCAGCATCGAGAAAAATTCTTTGTGGCGAATGCCCATGTTGATGTGGTCTACAGCGACCATCTCGCCGAATTGCTTCACCACGTTGCGCAATTCCACGGCATATTCGGTTGAAGTACTTGCAGGAGATACAGGAGGGGACGAGGTCTTTTCCATTTGCTGAAGCCGAATCTAATTCAAAACAGGGGATTGAACAAGTGAAACGTTGCGGCAGCGCCCAAAGCGCTTCAAGCGCTTTAGGTGCTAGCTCCGCGTAAAATTTGAAAAGAGCAACGTTATGAAAATAAAATTTGGATTTGTGGTAGTAGCAATGACGATATTCGTGGCGTGCAGCAGCGCCCAGAGTGGAACAGCAACGATTGGCAAAATAACGATTACCGATGCCTGGGTGCGTGCGACCACGACGATGGATCACGGCAGCCATGACGCCGCGCAAAGTGCGAGCATGAAGATGGATGGCCCCAACAGCGCAGCCTACTTGACCATTGAAAACAAAGGCGATGCCGATGTATTGCTGAGTGCCAGCGTGAACGGCGATGTGGCCGACGCCGCTGAACTGCACCAGAGCAAAGAAGAGAACGGCATGATGATGATGAACCCGATGCCTGCGGGCATCGATGTGCCCGCCAACGGCAAGTTGGAGATCAAGCCCGCTGGGTATCACATCATGCTGGTCAACGTAAAGCAAACGCTGGCCCCCGGCAAAACGATCAAGCTCGCACTCAAGTTCAAAAATAACGGCGAAGTCTCGCTGGACGTGCCAGTGCGGGAGAACAAGTGAAAAGTGATAAAGCGAATTTAGTCCTCAGCGTCGTCTGCGCTGTGCTGTGCATTGTGGGCGTAGGGCTGGCGCTCACGTTTGGGCCAGAGCTATATGACACGCTGACGCGGCCTGCCTTTGCGCCAGCGGCCAGCAGCGTGACCAAGGATCCGCCTGTGCCACTGCGCAACTTCGCGCTAACCAACCAAGACGGCCAACCCATCCAACTCAGCGACTTGCGCGGCAAAACAGTCATGCTGTTCTTTGGCTACACCCATTGCCCCGATGTTTGCCCGGTCACCATCGCCGACTTCGTTCAGCTCAAAAAAAAGCTGGGCGGCAATGCCGAGAAAACCGTATTTGTGATGGTGAGCGTGGACGGCGAAAGAGACACGCCTGCTGTGCTGAAAAACTACATGCGCAGTTTTGACACCAGCTTCATTGCGCTCACTGGCGAGAGCGACAAGGTGCGCGCCCTCACCGCCGACTTTGGCGCAAATTTCATCAATCAGCAAAAGACCGGCACCCAAGAGAGTTACTTGGTGGCGCACACCGCCTTCTCGTATCTGATTGATGCGCAAGGCCGTTGGCGCATGGCTTACCCCTATGGCATGCCGACGGATGACATGGCGAAAGATATTCAAAAGATTTTGAGCGAGCAATAGATTTCTATGATTACCCTATTGGGCAGCCTCAACGTCGATTTCTTCATTCGCGTGGAAAACTTCCCGCATGCGGGCGAGACGCTGTTTGGGCGCGATTTTCGGACAGCGTTTGGCGGCAAGGGCGCTAACCAGGCTTACGCGGTGGCGCGCATGGGCGGCCAAGTTGCCATGATTGGGTGCATTGGCAACGACGACTTTGGCAACACCATGCTGGCAAACATGCAGGCGGTGGGCGTAGATGTGGCGCATGTGTTGCGCCGCGC
>JAYTNY010000763.1:0-4202 GCA_043748055.1 Roseobacter sp. | reverse complement strand
TGACGACTTGTAGAAACGTGCTAAGGGCAGTCCCCTGCCCCCGCGTCTCTACGGCGTAGTAACGGGCTAACTCACCGATGGTCGTGGCATAGCGAATGGGGATTGCGCCATGACCGATGAACGACTGATAGCTTGGGTCAAGCACAGGCCCTTCAACAATAGTTCCGGTGATGGGGTTCGGGCGATCCAAGACCATCAGCAGCACATCGTTTTCGGCACACGCCTCCAACGCATACGCCAACGTGGTGGTATAGGTATAAAAGCGCACGCCCACATCTTGTAAATCAAACAGCAACACATCCAGGCCACTCAGCATTTCTTTCGTGGGCTTCTTCGTCTCGCCATACAAAGAATACACAGGTAGACCCGTGGTTCTGTCTATGCTGGAGAAAACAACCTCGCCCGCCACCGCCGCGCCGCCAAAGCCATGCTCCGGGCTGAACAATGCCATCAGGTTCACCCCAGCCTCGCGCAACGCATCTACGTTGCGGTGCACATCGCGGGTAATGCCCGCCGAGTTGCTCAGCAGGCCAACACGGCGGCCTTTTAGTTGCGTCGTATCCAGCAGCAAAACATCTAATCCAGTCAACATGATTTAGGCAACCCTACACAGCCCCACGCTGGCGAATAAACACCATGCGATAGCGATCCGAGCGAAAAGTAGTTTGCTCCGTTTCGATGAGGTTGCCGCGCGTATCACGCGTAATGCGCTGCACCCGCAGCGCGGGTGTGCCGCGCTTTACGCCCAGCAACCCGGCATCCGCGCCATCCAACGCCATCGCCTCAACCGTTTCCTCGCACAAGCCCGGCCAGGTATTAAAGTCGCGCTCCAATATCGCGTATAACGAGTGCAGCGTCAGGTCGTAACTCATCAAGCCGTTAAATCGCTCGTAGGGCAAATGGCAGCGCTCCAGTGCCATCGGCTCGCCATTCGCCAGGCGAATGCGCTCCAAGTAAATGACATGCGCACCAGAGGGCAGGCCGAGTTGTGCCGCTATAGCGGAATCGGCGATCTTGTCGGTGAACTCAACGATCTGCGAGGTAGGCAGAAGGCCGCGTGCGCGCATCTCCTCGCTAAACGACATAAAGCCGATGACATTGGCGCTCTTAGTGATGGGGCCACGCGCCACTGTGGTGCCGCGCCCCTGCTGCCGGATCAATAGACCTTGCTGCACCAGTTGGTCCACCGCCGCGCGCACCGTCATCCGGCTGACCCTCAACGATGCCGACAGCTCGTTCTCGGATGGGATGACATCACCCTGGCGCAAGCTACCCACCTCAATCTGCTTGCGCAGCGCATCGCTGATCTGCCGAAAGATAGGAGTGCCGTTGGCACGGTCTAGATGAAATGTATACAACTTGTCTAGACAGGCAGTATAGGAATCATACGCCTCATGTCAAGTGAGTCACCGTCACACTCGGCAATCACATTGCAACTTAAGTTGCAGTGCAGCCACAAGAATTGTGACCGACTAAACACCGTATCCATTGATGAGTGCCCTATCCGGCTGATCTATTTTTCGTTGCTCTACAAGAAAATCCTATGACCCATTTGCCAAATCGCCCCTCTATAGGCTTATCTCGCACCACTCAAATTCGCCGCACAGTCTTGCTGGCACTCATCGCATGCAGTGCATGTGTGCTGCAACTCCTGCTCATTCAGTCTGCCCAGCCTGCGCAGGCAGCGCAAGCAGCGCCCAATGCCAACCTAGAACCGGTTGCAGATGCTGGCCCGGATCAATCTGTAAACGTAAATGCTGCCGTAACGCTTTCTGCTATTGGCAGCACCGACCCAGATGGCAATACCCCGCTGACCTACGGCTGGGCCCAGACTGGCGGCCCCTCTGTCACCTTGAGCGATAACACCGTTGCACAACCCACCTTCACCGCGCCCGCTGCGCCAACAGTTATCACCTTCACCCTCACCGTAACCGATTCGCTTGGCCTGGCCGACGCCACGCCAGACGAGGTGGTGATAACGGTGAGCGATGTGGCGATAGCTGGCCTGAGCGCGCAGAACAGCGGCCCCACTCGGCTAGATGATGCCACCTCGTTTACCGCAACAACAACGGCGGGCACCAATGTGGCATACACCTGGAACTTTGGGGATGGCAGCCCCATCAGCAACGGCACAAACACAGCACACATCTACACGGCAGCAGGCAGCTACACGGCCATTGTTACTGCCACCAACAGCCTGGGCAGCACCAGCAACACCACGCCTGTAACGGTGACAAACGCCGCGCCCATCGCCAACGCAGGTATAGACCAAAGCGTCTTTGTGAGTGCAAACGTGACGCTGACTGGCGACGGCCTCGACCCCGATAGCCACACGCCGCTCAGTTATTTGTGGCAACAGACCGGCGGCCCAGCGGTGGGCTTGAGCAACGCCAACACAGCCATTGCCAGCTTCACCGCGCCTGCTGTGCCCGCCGTGCTCACCCTCACCCTACGCGTCACAGACAGCAAGGGGCTGGGCGATGCCACGCCTGACGAGATGACCGTGACCGTGAACGACATCGCCATCAGCGGGCTGACGGCACAGAACAGCAGCCCCACCACGCTGGGTAACGCCACCAGCCTAACGGCCAGTGTGAGCGCAGGCACCAACGTAATTTATTCGTGGAATTTTGGCGATGGCAGTCCGCTGGGCAGCGGCGCAACAACGGTGCACACCTACGCGGCGGCAGGCAGCTTCACGGCATTGGTCACTGCTACCAACGGCAGCAGCAGCAGCAGTGCCAGCACAGCGGTTTCGATTGGGTGCGCGCCAGGCCTAGTGGTGCTGAACACCAACGACAGCAGTTGCGGCAGTTTGCGCCAGATCGTGGCGGGCGCACCCACAAACGCGACGGTCACCTTTTCACCCTCGTTAGCGGGTCAAGTGATTGTGCTGACCAGCGGTCAAATCCTCATCAACAAAAACCTGACGATTGACGCAACCGATGCGCCAAACCTGCGCGTGAGCAGCAACTACACCAGCCGCATTTTTTATACCGACTCCGGTACAAATTTAAGCCTGAAGAATTTGACGCTGAGCAATGGGCGCAGCTCCAGCGACGGCGGCGCGATCATCGCGTATGGCGCGCTCTCGCTGACGAACACCAGCGTGCTGAGCAGCTTTGTGGACAACGGCAACGGCGGTGGCATTTTTGCAGTAGGGCCGTTGTACATCAGCGGCGGTGTGTTCCAGAACAACCGCGCCGATTTGGGCGGCGGCGGCGCAATTGCTTCGAACGCAGCCATCTTGACCAACACACAAATTAGCGGCAACCAAGCCAATAACAACGGCGGCGGCATGCTGGCGTTGGGGGCACTTTCGATTCAGGCTAGCGTGGTGCAAAGCAACACAGCGGGTGGTTCGGGCGGTGGCATTAACGCAGCCAACAGCATGGTGATGACCCACACCAACGTGCTAGGAAACCGCGCCAACGGCGCAGGCGGCGGCGGTGGCGTGCGCGCCAACGGCGCATCCATCCTGATGAGCAACACGGTTCAAAACAACAGCACTAGCGGCCCAGGCGGCGGTTTGCGGCTGATGACGTTTGCGATGACCAACACGCAAGTGCTGGGCAACAACGCGCTCAACGGCGGCGGCGTTTATTACGTGACGAGCGCGCGCATGACCAACGTGCTATTGGCGCGCAACAGCGCCAGTGGCAATGGCGAGGCCATCTTTGCCGATGCCTCTGGCACGGGCGTGATTGTGAACACGACGATTGCCAGCCCAACGCTGAACACCGGTTCGGCCATTTACGTAAATACCGGCACCGTGCTGGTAACCAACACGATTGTGAGCAGCCACACCATTGGCCTGCAAAACAACTTTGGCACCGTGCGCGAGGGCTACGACCTGTTTTATGGCGTTGCCACCACTTTGTCTGGCACGATTACAAGCAACGGCAACAGCGTGCTGCCGCCGTGCAGCGACCCACGCTTTGTGAACCCGGCAGTGGATAACTATCGGCTGAGCAATGGCTCGGCGGCGATTAACGCAGGCACGTATGCCGGGGTGAGCGCCGATTTTGAGGGTGATGCTCGGCCCATCGGCAGCAGCACCGAGATTGGCTATGACGAGACCAGCGCCACCGATGTGGGCGTATGCGGCCTGGTGGCTACGAATAGCAGCCCGACCCGGCTGGACGATGCCACATCGTTTACGGCGACGATTGTGAGCGGTAGCAACGTGACCTACACCTGGA
>JAYTNY010000762.1:0-9912 GCA_043748055.1 Roseobacter sp. | reverse complement strand
ACTTGATAGACGAACTTGGCGACAATGTTGCCAGTGCCCCACAACATGGCAGCCAACATGATGATGAGCAACCCGGTTTGGGCGCTATTACTTTTGTTTTGCACGAGAGACCTTCTTGTGAACGGAATGAAATAACGGATGGCTTGGGTGACGTAATGACAGGCGTAAGCAATCGAGGCTGTAGAGCCGCGTGCGAATCACTGTCATTCTGAAGGTGCAGGCATGGTTCTGTGCAGGCGTAAACGGATGTGCGCCTGAAGAATCTCTGCCTAACTATTCACAAGGAGGAGGAGGTGTGGTGGTAAACCGCGTGTGCAACATAATTGGCACAATCCTAACGGTCAGGCGAACCAGAAGCAAGTGTTTGCTATGCTTGCAGTCATGCGAACCTTTGATCTGCTCTCGCCTGCCGATGCCATGCTGAAGCTAAACGTTGCGCTGGATGCCGCCCCGCGCGCTATCACCATCGAAACCACCAGCACCTTTGACGCGCACAACCGCGTGCTGGCGCACAATGTGATCTCGCCCACACCGTTGCCCGAGTTCCGCCGTAGCACGGTGGATGGCTATGCCATGCAGGCGGCCTCTACCCCAGGCCCACTGAGGTTGAAGGGTGAAGTGCTGATGGGCGAGATTAGCGCTTTGGCGTTGCGAGTGGGCGAGGCGATTGCTGTGCCAACCGGTGGGCATGTGCCAGAAGGCGCAGATGCAGTGGTGATGATTGAGCAAACAAAGTTGCTCCTTGATAACCAATTGCAAATAGCCAATAAGGTGAACCCCAGCGACAACATCATCCAAGCAGGCGAGGATGTGAAAGCGGGCGATGCGGTGATGCACGCAGGAGCACGATTGCGTGAGCAGGAAATTGCGGGCTTGTTGGCGTTGGGCATTACGCAAGTGCAGGTCTACCGCCAACCGCGCATAGCAGTAATTGCCAGTGGCGATGAGCTGGTGCCTGCGACCAGCGATGTGAAATTGGGGCAAATTCGCAACACGAACGGGCCGATGATCTGCGCATTGGTGAAACGCTGCGGTGGTGTGCCCGTAGATTTTGGCATTTTGCCCGACAGACGCGAGGCCTTTGACGCAGCCGCGCAACGCGCCATGCGTGAATGTGATGCAGCCGTGTTTATGGCAGGCAGCAGCGTGGGCGAGAAAGATTTTGTGCCGGATGTGGTGAATGGCATGGGTGCGCCTGGAATCTTGGTGCATGGAATTGCCTTTCGGCCAGGCAAACCTACGTTGTTTGCGGTCTGTAATGGCAAACCGGTGTTTGGGTTGCCGGGCAATCCCATCAGTGCGCTGGTAACTGCGTTGCTGTTTGTGGAGCCGACCTTGTGGCGCTTGCAAGGCGCGCACATGCCGCAACCCAGTTCTGTTAGGGCTACGCTGGCGCAGGATGTGAAATCGCCGAAGGACCTGGAGCATTGGCTACCAGTGAAATTGGCTATTGGCGATTTGCAATCAGGAGTAGCCAATAGCCCATTGCCAATAGCAACGCCAATTTCGACAAAGAGCAATTTGATCTTTGGCTTGGTGCGGGCGGATGGCATGGTGTGCGTGCCGATTGGCGTTGATAAATTGGCTGCGGGGAGCGAGGTAACGGTGAGGCTGTTTGCGTGAGATGCAAGCCTGCGCCTATTTCTTTCGCACGGCCCAAACCACAACGCTCACACTGATCACCGCTGCCGCAAGAAATAACAAGTTGAACGCCGTGCTAAATGCCGCATCATCGACAGGCTCGCCATTGGCGGCAACACCCAGCAATGCCGAAGCCACAAATGCACCGCCACACAAGATAACAAAAAACGCCAACAAGCCTAACAAGCACCCACGCGGCAAAGCGGGGTTGTCGCTGTGCAGTGGCAGGCCATTCACATCGCGGTAACGGCCCAACCCAATCGTCACAAGGTCAATCAACTGCCAAATGCCCAACCCGCCCAGCGTAACCAACTGAATGATGCCGGAGGTGATTTGCCCGGTGTAAAAGCGGTGTACGCCAAACGCCCCCATGAATAAGCACAAAAAGAAGGCGATGAGTTGGCTGCGCGGGCGAATATTTGCCGCTGTCTTCGCGTCAATTTGGATGAACGTCGGTGGGGTCGGCGGGCGATTTCGTTCGATGGCTTGCTCGGTGCCGCAGTATTCGCAAGTCGTTTGCTCGGCGTCTTCGGCCACGCGCAACGGTGCGCCACAGGCGGGGCACTGAATCGTTGTGATGTTCATGGTTGCTTACAGACCGAGGTGGCGAATCACTTCCTCGAACATGCTTTTGTTTTGCGCGTAGGTAATTAATTGGCGTGCCTCATCCAGTGTGGCCCAAGCGTAATCTCGCACTTCCTCTTCCTGCACGGTCACCTTTTGGCTTTGCGCATAGCCGATCCAGTAGCGCACAATTTTCTCGCGCGGCTGGCCTCGTCGGTTTAGCGTGTAATGCTCCTCAAAGACAGGTGAGGTGATGAGCAACACGTCGCTGATGCCGGTCTCCTCGCGCAGTTCGCGGCGGGCGGTTTGCAGCTCGGTCTCGCCCAGTTCAGCATGGCCTTTGGGGAAGGCCCAATGCCCGGCGTGATGCTGGATGAGCAGAAACTTGAGTCCGGCTTTATCGCTTTTGTAGATAGGGATAACGCCGAAGGACTGTTCGATAGCGGGCTTCGGCGTGGGCACGGTGTTTTGTGATGGCTGGGTGGACATAGGTTTGTGTAAGGCAAATGATAAACGCTGCCGATGCTAATATCCTTGCGTGCCTACATCAACCATGCTTTCGGACGCGGACGCGCCATTGCCCCCCGGCCTGCGCGGCTACGCCGCCCTCCTCAAACACAACCCCGATGCCCGCAAAGTCTGGGTGGCCCAAGTCATCTCGCAACTGGGCAACTGGTTTAACACCGTGGCGTTGCTCGGCCTCATCACCGAACTTACCGGCAACCCGGCCACCGGCAACCTCATCAGCGTGGCCCAAATTGTGCCGGTGGCGCTAGCTGGGTTGTTTGTGAGTGGGTTCGTGGCCGATCGGTTCAACCGCAAGACCGTGATGATCGTCGCCGACCTCAGCCGCGCCGTCATCGCCCTTAGCTTCTTGTGGGTGCGCACGCCCGAGACGGCTTGGATTGCGTATGCAGGCACGGTGGCCCTGGCGCTCGGCACCTCTTTCTATATGCCCGCGTCGTCGGCGGCGCTGCCCAACATCGTCTTGCCCAAAGAGTTGCCCGCCGCCGCCATGCTGGGCCAAACCACCTTTGCTACCATGCTCTTCGTCGGCGCGTTTCTGGGCGGGGCCATCACCACTCTGTTTGGGCGGGATGTGTCGTTTGTGCTGAATGCGCTCTCTTTTGTGGCCTCGGCGCTGCTGGTATATCGCACGCGCGCCAACTTCAACGCGCAACATGCCAAGCAAGTCCTCAGCGGGGCCAGCACCCTGCGCGTTCTCACCGAAGGCCTGCGCTACTTGCGCGAGGACGCCACCGTGCGCACCTATGTGCTAGCCAAGCCTGCGGCGGCCTGGGCACTGGGTGGCTTCGGCTTGTTCAGCACATATTCCATCGCCATCTACGGCACAGGCGATTGGGGCACATCGTTGCTCTACGCCGGGCGCGGCATCGGCGCGTTTATCTCGCCGTTGCTGGTCAGCGGCTTGGTCTCGGTGCAGCGCCCCAACCAGCTCAACAAATTTATTCGCGTGGGCATGCTGATGGTGATCGCAGGGTACGCCCTGTTCGCGTTCACCACCACGCCCTACCTGGGCATGGTCTGCGCCGGTATCGCGCATTGGGGTAACGCCTGGGCCATGACCCTCAGCAGCCTGGTGGTGCAATCCAAAACGCCCGACTACGTGCGCGGGCGCGTGCTGGCGCTGGATAGCGTGGGCTGGTCGCTCACCTCGTCATTGTCGAACTTGCTGGTGGGCTTTTTGGCGGTTCGTTATTCGCCGCAGGTGGGCGTGCTGGTGGCGGCGGCGCTGACCGGCGTGTGCGTGGCGGCCTGGTTTGTGGCGTCGCGGCGGCTGGGGCAGGCGGATGCTCAATCAACAGTTCTCCAGCTATAGAGCAATGGCCGGCAAGGAATGCACGCCGCAAAACTTGTCTGGGCGCTTATCGCTACAATGCCAGCCATGCCACTGCCGACCGAAGCGCGCATCGCGTTGCGCGAATTCATGGGAGCCCATTTCAGCCGCGAAGATGTGTTGATCTTGTCTTCGGATTATTTTCATGGTTTTTACGAAGACCACGAGGGCATCGGCGAGACCAAGACGATGCTCATTAACAAGTTAATTGAGTATTGCGAAAAACGCGAAGTAGTAGATAACCTGCGCGTGGCTTTGCAGAAAGCACGGCCCGATCTTTACGCCACTCGCTTTGGCCACATGCCCGTGGCCGAGGTTAAGACGCACTCGCGTAACCCGCGCCAAATCTTTCTCAGCCACGCCCACGAGGATGCCGACTTTGCCCAACGCATAGCCCGTGATTTACGTGAGGCTGGCCTGAGCGTGTGGATGACCCCCGACAGCGTTCAGCCCGGCGAGCAATGGGTCAGCGCGATTGATCGTGGCTTAAGCGAGAGTGGCATTTTTGTGGTGGTGCTTACGCCCAATGCCGTGCGCAGTTCTTGGGTAAAAAAAGAAACGCAGTGGGCGGTGCAAGCCGAGCAGAAAGGTTGGGTGCGGCTGTTCCCGCTGATGGCGCAACAGTGCGACGTTGGGCAGCTTTCTAATTTGTTGACGCTGACTCAGCATGTGAACTTTGAGCGCGACTACAAGATTGGTCTGGCGGAATTGTTTCGCGCGTTGGGTATGCAATCGGCAGAACCAGCGCGACCGATCGTGCCTCGTGTGGCGCAGGCTGCACCTCGCACAGAAACACGCCCTGTTTCGCGGCGGGCCGTACTGCTGGGTTTGGGTGGATTGGCCGGAGCTGGCGCGCTTGGGGCGGCTTGGTTAAGCGGGCGGAGCATCCCTACCATGCCACCAACAATTTCGCCCACGCTTGTAGCTACAAACGACATTGTGCCGGTGACAATGCCAACAAGTGTGCCTGCCGCCACAGCACAACCACAGCCTACGAGTACGATTGCTGTATCACCGACAGATGCGCCCTCACCTACAGCCGTAAAGCTGGTGACAGCGCCAACAAGTGTGCCCGCCGCCACAGCCCAGCCACAGCCTACGATTACGCCCGTTGCATCAGCGACAGATGAGCCTTCACCTACAGCCGTAAAGCTGGTGACAGCGCCAACAAGTGTGCCCACAGCCCAGCCACAAACCACTGCCATGCCCAAAGTAACCGTTGTGCCCGTAGATGAGATGACACTTGAATTAGCCCCCGGTGTGCCGATGATTTTTAGACGTGTGCCCGCCGGAGACTTTTTGATGGGCAGCGACAAAGCCAAAGACCCAGATGCACGGGATAACGAATTGCCGCAGCGTACTGTATTCTTATCCGATTATTACATTGGCAAACACGAGGTGACTAATGCGCAGTATGCAACCTACGCCGAGGCAACGGGATTGGCCTTCGATCAACCTTTTCTCAAAGCTAATTATCCGGTGGTCAAAATCTCGTGGTATGACGCCATTGCATTTTGTGAATGGCTAAGCAAGCAAACCAAGCAAACCATGCGCCTGCCCACAGAAGCGCAATGGGAGAAAGCTGCGCGCGGTATTGATGGGCGCATTTATCCGTGGGGTGATAAGTTTGATAAGACAAAAGCGAATAGTGCTGAAGCCGAAAAGGGGATTACAACGCCTATCGGCTCGTTCAGCCCGCAAGGGGATAGCCCCTATGGCGTGACGAATATGGCAGGAAACGTTTGGGAGTGGTGCCAGGATTGGTATGACGTGAACGAGTACCAGGGTCGCGACAGGGATCAAGTCAAAAATCCTGTTGGCCCGATTACAGGTATAGCGCGGGTGGTTCGCGGCGGCGCGTTCAGCCACCTCGGCTACTTCATGCGCTGTGCCTGCCGCGACAGCGGCGATCCGACGCGCCGTAACTACAACGTCGGTTTTCGGGTTAGTGCCTCCCATCTTTCCAACTTTTGACCCTTGTATTTTTGCACTCTGAACCTCTGATCAATTAAACGTATTGCGGGGAAGGGCGAAAATCAGACCTGCCAGGTTTTCGGCAATTCCGATTGCCAACCTGGCAGGTCTAGCCACAAGCCAAACTCGCCGGACTAGACCTGGCAGGTGGGTACCGCCGGGGTTAACGGCGCAGCATTCAAACCTGCCAGGTCATAAGTTTTGCATCACCCACCGACTAACATACGCCCATGAGCCAACCAGTACCGTTGTTGCCCGGTCACATCTATCACATCTTCAACCGCGGCAACAACCGCGAGAATATTTTCCGCGAGCCGCGTAACTATCCTTATTTTCTGGGGCTTTACGCACAGCATGTGCTTCCTGCCGTAGACACCTTCGCCTATTGCCTCATGCGCAATCACTTCCATCTATTGGTTCGATTGAAAACAGAAGCGGAAATCAAAGACCCGGCAGGTTTTCAAAAACCTGCCGGGTCTAGTGGCAACACCCTGAACGTCAGCCAATGCCTCTCCAACTTCTTCAATGCCTACACCAAGACCATCAACAATGGCTACGCTCGCACAGGCTCACTATTCGAGAAGCCCTTCAAACGCATCGAAGTCACCTCTGACGATTACTTCACTAACCTGATCTTCTACATTCACTTCAACCCGCAGAAACACGGCTTTGTAAATGATTTTCGCGAATGGCCCTGGTCATCGTTTGAGGCGATGTTGAACCAAGCGCCCAGCAAAATACAACGTGAACAAGTGTTGAGTTGGTTTGGCGACGCAGCTCGATTCAAAGCATTTCATCAGGGCGCAGTGGATGAGCGCATGATTCAGCATTTGATCGAAGAAGATTTCGATTAATCACCCGCAAACCACCATCACATCCCGCACCTTAATCACCCGATCCACCCGATGCCCCATCTGGTTATACGGCGGCGCATTCAACACAGTCATCCCGCTCACGCCCTCCACCAACGCCACCATCTCCTCGCGGGCAAAGCGGGTGGATTCCCACGAAAATGCCATCGCGCCACCCGGCAGCAACAACGATTGCCATACCGGCAACGCCTGCGTCAGCAGGTCGCGCAACCCGCCCGCATGCTGAATGCCATACGGCAAGTCCGTCACAATCAAGTGCTGCTTCTTCACCCCAGCCAACAACTTAGCCGAGAGCGGCGTGTCGCCGCTCGCCAGCACGCACTGCTTGCTGCCCAACACAAAACGCCAGCGCTTGCCCGCGTTCTTCAGCTTGTCTTCTTGCATGTTGCATGGCAATTCTTGTTCGCGCATGTACTGGTTGATGAAGCTCACGGTGGATTCCACGTCCTCCCGGTTGTGTTCCACGCCGGTCACATCTGCGCCCAACATCAACCCAGTCAACAGCGTCGTGCCGCCGCCCATCAGCGGGTCGAACAAGCGCAAGTTCTGCCAGGGTTCGTTTGCAAACGCGCTGCTAAAGCGCGCCACGTTGCACAGGAAGTGGGTAAATAGTTCGTTGGTCTTGCCCTTGTAGCGCCGCGTGGTCACCAGGTCTTCGGGGAAGGCAGGTGCAAAACCCGTCTCAATCGGCTTAAGAAATGGCCCGCTGGCATTGCCGATGCGCTCGTAATACTCAAAGAACGCGCTCGTCATCGCCAACGCGCCAAGTTCGTTTAGCTCAAGCGGTTCCAGCGCTTGGTTCAACTCAATCTGCAAAAATCTCTGCCCGCCTAACTGCACGGGCGCCATGCTCAAAATATGTTTGCCGATTAGGCTAAGCGCCAATTCATGCGGCGCCAACGCCGATGCCAACGCGCTGTATTGCGTGCTGCGCTGCGGCGCAATCTGGGCAACCAAGGTAGTCATGCTTTATCAATCACTAATCACCAATTACCAATCACTCTTTAAGCCTCGCGCACCACTTGCTTTAACCTCGGCAGCACCCGGCTCACCGCATCGCGCATGGGGCCCGGCAAGGTGCAGCCTGCTGCTGCTGGGTGCCCGCCACCACCCAGTTCTAGTGCCACCTGCGAAACATCAAACCCTGGCTGGGCGCGAAAGCCAATATCAATATTGCCGTCCGCCAGCTCCACAAACACTGCCGCCACATCTGCCTCTTGTGCTGTAATCAGCGTGCCCACCAGCCCAGCGTCCCCGCGATCTTCACGGATGCCCATCTCTTTGCGCAGCTTGCGCGTAATCGAGGCATACGCCACACGCCCATCCAGTTGCGCTGCACTCAACCCCATGCCCAGCATCTTGAGAGAATCAAACGAGCGCAACACCAGCGCCTTGCGCGTAATCTCGACCAGCGGCGCACCCGCCCGCATCAGTTCCATCGCCGCCGCCAACGTATCCGGCGTGGTATTGCTGGTGCGGAACGACATGGTGTCGGTAATCACACCGGTCAGCAACGCAATCGCAATATCAGGAGTTAAGACGATGTTCATGCGCCGCGTCAACATCAGCATCACCTCAGCCGTTGAGGCAAACCCCGGCTCCACCACATTCACCGTGCCAAACTGAGTATTCGTAATGTGATGATCGAACACTACCATTGGAATGTTGGCATGCTGCACCGGCATAAATACGCTGCCCAGCCGAGACAAATCGCTCGCATCCAGCGCCACGATCAAATCAAAGTTGCCCTCGCCAAGACGTGTAACGTCACGAGTCAAGTCTCGTACGCCATTCAAATAATCAAAGCGCTGGTTCGAGTCATCCTGACAAGCCGGGGTCACATGCTTGCCCAGCCCGCGCATGGCGTGCGTAAAGCCCATCAAACTGCCCAACGCATCGCCATCCGGCTGCACATGCGTAATGGCTAAGATGCGCTGCGCTCGTCGTAAATATCCTTCGGCTTCTTCCCACGCGCGCGGGTTCGTAATCGTCACAAATTCATCCTTTGTTGCTTCGCTTCTTCGTGTTCTTTGTGAGAAATTCCTGCTTTATTCGGGCGAGACACTTTCTTGCGAAGATGTATCCGAAGGCTCTTTTGGTACATCTTCAGCAGGGCTTTCAGAAGGCAATGCTGGGGCGGCATCGCCAGTCACGGTACTGGCCGCCATCGCCGCTTCTTTTGCCTTCACCTCATCCAGCAACTGCGCCATGCGCTCGCCGCGCTCCAAAGACTCGTCATACTTAAACGTCAGGTGCGGCGTGTGCTTGGTGCGCAAGCGGCGGCCCAGCTCTTTGCTCAGCCAGCCTGCTGCGCTATCCAACCCACGCGTTGCCTTGTCTTTGTCGTCGGCGCTGCCCAACACGCTGAAATACACCCGTGCAAAGCGCGTATCCGCCGTCACTTCCACCTCAGTCACGGTCACGCCCTGCACACGCGGGTCATTCAACTGCGTCTCAATCAACGTCGTCAAATGCGCTTGCACCAACATACTAATGCGGGCTTCGTACTTCTTGCTCATGACAGAAAATAAGAATTGGGGAGTAGTGATTCACTCATTCACTACTCCCCAATCCCCAATCACGCCTCTTCTTCCTCAACCACAAACTCAATCACATCGCCCGATTTGAAATCGGTAAAGCCGTCCAGCGCAATGCCGCACTCCATGCCCGTGCGCACTTCCTTCACATCCTCGGTCAAGCGCTTCAGCGAGTGCACCTCGCCCGCAAAAATTTGCTCGCCTGCTCGCAAAATGCGCGCTTTGTTGTTGCGTGCAATGGTGCCACTGCGCACCACGCTGCCCGCCACAAAGCCGATCTTCGGAATCCTGAACGTCATCTTCACTTCGGCGGTGCCCAGCACGCGCGTAATAATCTTCTTCGGCAACATGCCCTTCAGCGCCAGCTCAATTTCTTCGATGAGTTTGTAGATCACGTCATACAGCCGCACATCCACCTTGTTGGCCTCGGCCTTCTTGCGCGCCGCCGAGTCCACCGGCACCTCAA
>JAYTNY010000761.1:0-4217 GCA_043748055.1 Roseobacter sp. | reverse complement strand
TCCAGGTTTTTGCCGTCGCTCAGGATGCTGATGCTGGCGCGAGTGGCCCGCGCATGGCGTGCAATGTTCGTTAGGCCCTCGGCCACACTGCGCAACGTGTGTTGTTGCAGTGTTTCGCAGAGAGCAACAGGCACATCCAAATTCAGCACACACAAGACGCTGGTCACATTCCGGAATCGCTCAACCTCGGCGCGCACTTGCGCTGCAAAATTCTTCGGCGGGTCGCTGGTGTTGCGCAGATCACTAATAGCAGCCCGCGATTCCGCCAACGTTTTGCGGGCTTGCTGCATGGCCTGCTGCACAATAGTTTGCGCACGGCTCACATTATTCCGCGCCAGATGTTTATCCACCGCCTCCAGTTGCAACGTGAGGCCCGCCACACCCTGGGCCAGCGTGTCGTGCAACTCGCGCGCCAGCCGTTGGCGCTCGGTCGCCAGCGTTAGGTCTTCGATTTGCGCGGCGTAGTCTGAAAGCTGTTGATGCGCGATTTCGAGCTGCTGAAGCAATGCTTGCGTGTGGCGGCGGGCGTTAAGCTGGCGAAAAAACAAGGCCGTAAACGCAATCGTAAAAAATGTTTGGGGCAAGGCTTGCACCCCAAATTCTGGTACAGCTTGCCAGCCCCACAGCCACACAAAGTTGATGAAGCCGAGCAGGAGATAGGCTGCAACAAGAATCATCGCCCTTAAATTGACCCCGCTGAAAAGAGCGATGACTTCGACGGCCATCACCAGATACAAGTATTGCCCGTGCCCGGTGCCAGACATGCTGGCGACCCCGTTGATGACCCACACCAGCGCTGCCTGCGCGAGAAAATAAACCGGTAGCCAACGCGCGCGCTGCATCGGACGCGGAATCACCAGATGTAAGCCCGCATGCAGCGCCATCAACCCGGTGAAGGCCACAAAACCGGCGGGCGTGCGCAACGCCGCCGAGGCATACACCGCCCAGCCATACACCGATGCCAGCACCACCAGCAAGGCCATGTAGAACAATGGCTCGGTGCGCAGTTTTTTTTCGGTCGGGCTGGTCGGGCTGACAAAATTCTGAGTCATGCTGAGTTCGCCAAAAGATTGTAGCCCTCGCGTAGCATGGCAGACAGTGCCTTTGCGGACAGTGTCCGAACGGACAGGCCGCTATGCCCAAACGCCGACCTGACAGATGCAGCACACAACCCTATGCTGGCGCCTATTTCACGGAGGATGAATATGACTGATATTGGGCTTCGACCTGCACAGGCTGCAACGCAACAAGATGATGCGCGCAGCCTGCATCGTTTTGATTGGGTGATGACACTGCTCTCGCTATGGTTTATTACGGGCTTGTTTTTGGATGGCTGGGCGCACACGCATGGGCAAGTGGATGAATCGTTCTTTACGCCCTGGCACGCGGTGTTGTACTCCGGCCACATGGCTATGCTGTTGGCGCTAATTGCGCGCTGGGTGCGCGGGCGTGCGCTGCCACCCGGCTACAGCCTCTCGATGGTTGGCGCAGTGCTATATCTGTTTGCGGGCGTCGGCGACTTTTTGTGGCACGATGCGTTTGGCGTCGAAGAAAGCATAGAAGCTCTGCTAAGCCCTACCCATCTGGTGCTAGCGGCCAGCGCTTTCTTGATTGTGACCGGTGTGTTGCGCGCAGCCTGGCCCAGCGCAAGCGCACAACGGACTTTGCACCAACAGATGCCAGCACTGTTGTCGCTCACCATCGCGCTCTCGGTGCTGACGTTCTTCACCCAATACGCCAGCCCTATTGCCAACGTGTGGGCGCTGGGTAACATGCGCGAACCGTTCGATGTGCAAGAGATGGGCGTGGTGAGCATGTTGCTCGACACGGCTTTGTGGGTGGGTGCTGCGTTGATTTTTATGCGCCGCTGGCAGGCCGCACCCGGCGCGTTTACCCTGTTGCTGGGCCTGAATGCGTTTGCAATGGGCTTCTTGTTCGATCAAGGGCCGTATCCCTTGCCGCATGTGCTGGTGCGGGTTGTGGCCGGGTTGGTGGCAGATGGGTTGATGCGCGTGCTTCATCCATCCAGCCAACGACCCGCAGCATTGCGCTTGTTTGCCTTTGCCGTGCCTGGGGCTTTGTATGCGGCTTACTTTGTGGTCGCATCACAAATAACCGGCATCGCCTGGTCGGTTCACATGTGGGCCGGCATGGTTGTGTTGGCGGGCGTGGCTGGTTTGCTAATGAGCTTTGTGAGCGTTCCACTTGGCGTAATTGCACATGAGTGATTTGAAGTTGTTGGGGCGAGGCCGAACCGCCGATGTCTTTGTATGGGCGCCCGGTCACGTCCTCAAGCTTTTTCACGCAGGGCGTTCTGCGGATGAGGCAGCGCAGGAAGCACGCCTGACCTGTGCCGTTTACGCCGCAGGTTTGCCGGTGCCGCAAGTCGAGGATATGGACATCGTCGAACACGCTGGCCGGTATGGTTTTGTGTGTGAGCAGATAACTGGCCCAACGCTCTTGAGCGAGATGACGATGAAACCCTGGACGCTGTTTCGAGCGGCGCATCTGCTGGCCGAGTTGCAAGTAAAGATTTCGGCTTGCAGCGTGCCAGGGTTGCCATCTCAGCGCAAAAAGCTGCAACACGCCATTGCAAGCGCGCAACAGCTTTCGCCCATAGCGCGGCAAGCGGCCCAGCACGCGCTGGCTCAGTTGCCCGATGGAACCCAACTCTGCCACGGCGACTTTCACCCCGACAATGTGATGCTGACACAACGTGGGCCAGTGATTTTGGATTGGGCCGCTGCCACATGCGGCAATGCGTTAGGTGATGTGATGCGCACCTCCATGTTGTTGCGTAGTGCGTCGCCCACTGGCTCAGCGGCTCAACGCCGGCTCATTCAGTTGGGGCGCGCCTTGTTTCATCAGCTTTATTTGCGCCGCTATCTGTCTCGGCAACGTCACTCTGTTGCAGATGTAAACACCTGGGCCTTGCCCATTTACGCGGCTCGCCTTAAAGAAGGCATCCTGGATGAACGCGATTTATTAGAGAGACTCGTGAACGAGTTGCTGTGACGGCTTCAGTCATTTGACTTCCGCATCTACTAACACGCCTCGCACACATCATCGCAACAGCCCAAATCATCCAAATATAAATTGTTGCGCCGCAACTCTTCCAAAGCCTGCGTGTCCACGCCCAACCGCTGCGCAATCTGATTCGCCACCACCGCAAAGCGCTGCCGAAATTTGTAGATGTAACAAAAAATATGCTTGCCCTGCCGCACGCTGGGGCCGCACAAAAACAAACCGGGTGTCGCAGTGCTCTCGTCATGCTCGGTCAGCTCCGGCATACCGTCGTCCCGAAAGGTCCACAAGTGCGGCAACAGGCTGGCGCTGCTATAAAAAACCGCTGGCCAAAACAGGTTGTGTGTTGCTCTCGTGCCACTCACCCGCCTCGGTGCAGATGGCCCAGCGCCTGCCGTTCTTCTCTACGCGCTGCACTCGCGCATCTTTTATCAACTCAACCCGGCCCGTTTGCAAGGCCTCGCGCAAGCGGCCTTTGGTGTACGGCGAGAGCGCAATGCTGGGGTCGGCGTCGTCGTATTCCCACTTGCCCATGCCATCCAGCACGCGCACCTGTTTGCCCAACGCGGCCAAATTGATGGCGGCATCCATCCCACTTTCGTAGCCGCCAATGACCACAAACGCTTTGCCTTTCAGGCTGGCCCACGTTTTGATGAGGCTGTTGTGCATACACAGCTCTGCACCCGCAAACGGCTTTAGCTTGGGGTATTGAAACTCGCCTGCCGCCCAAATGACAAAGCAGCTCGTCATTTCTCCATTGCTTGTTTTGATGTGGAACGCGGCGGACTCACGACGCATGTCTTGAACGTCAACCTCCGTCTCAACCGGCAATTGCCAGTGCTGCGCCACACCGCGCAAATATTCGGCGTATTGCGCGCCGCTCAAATGCTCGGTGTCCGTCGAATACGCAGGCGAGGTTTGCAACGCAATTGCGTTCAAATCCATCAACCCAAACGGGTTGCTGTTAAACGAGGGCGAGATAAAGCGCATTTCTTTGGGCCACTTCTCAAAGCTCGCACCAATCTGGGTGCGCTCCAAGATCACAAAGTTCTCTATGCCCAGCCGTTGTAGCACCAGCCCCACCCCAATGCCTGCTGCGCCTGCACCGATGATCGCCACGTCAAACACATCCTGTTTGCTCATCTTTCCAGAATAACACGCGTACGTTAAAGACCCCCGACCCCGCCGCTTCG
>JAYTNY010000760.1:0-15015 GCA_043748055.1 Roseobacter sp. | reverse complement strand
GTGTCGGGCGGAGTGCCGGCGGCCACGCTGGCCAAAAACTTCTCGGCATATTTGTCCGGTGTGTGTTGCCACTGCACCTTCACCGCAGTTTGTTCGGACTCGAACTTCTTGATCGCGTCCTTCACGCCCAAATCTTCTTCGGGTGCGCCCCAGCCCATAAAGCTGATGGTTACTGCGGCAGCGGCAGCAGGGGCCGTGGTGGGTGCGGCTGCACCTGGGGCGGATGGCGCTTGCGCCGGGGGAGGGGCACACGCAGCCATTGCGCCAGCCAGCGATGCGCCGCCAGCCAGCTTGAGAAGCCTTCGTCGAGAAATCTTCGCGGACATAGTCGTACCTCCTGAAATAGAGCAAAAGGAAATTGGGGAATATGTAAAGACGTCTGCGATGCAGACATCGCAGATGTCTCTACAGGGAATCATGTTATAGACCCATGAGATTTACAACGCGACAACCTGTGTGCCATCGTTGTGCCAAACATTTCCGCGCGAGCCATCATCGCAAGGGCGTTGCATGCAACGCCCCTGCTTTTGCAAGAGGTCTAATAGAATCTCTCACAGCAGATTGCCATGCCCAACCCAACGCAAAAGCCTACCCCCGAAGAGATGACCCGCTGGGTGCGCAGCGGCCTGGCGCATCTCTACGATGCGGCCTTTTTGCAAACCCACCCGTTGAACCTGCTACAAGGCGCAGACAAAACGCTCGATACGATTACCCGTGCCCAACGGGTGCGGCGTTTGTTGTTGGATGGCATCGAATCGCTGCGCCCGCAATCGACAAAAACTGTGCCCCCGCAAGCCGCCCGCGCTTACGCCATTTTGAGCTATCGCTATGTCGATGGCCTGACGATGGACGAGATCACCGACAAGCTCTCGCTCAGCCGTCGCCAGATTTACCGCGAGCACGAGAAAGGTATCGAAGCCATCGCTTGCTTGCTGGCTGACCAGCACGCATCGCCACTTCAGGCTGCACCAAATGAATTGGAAACCGCCCAGGTCGAGGTCAACCGCCTGCGCCAATCCCTGCGCACTGAGGTCCTGAACTTGGGCGATGTGCTAGATGGCGTGCTGGCCCTGCTCTCGCCCATGGCCGAGCAGGCCGGGATGCAGGTGAACGTGCAGCGCGCATCAGCTCTGCCAACGGTGCAGGCGGATCGGGTGCAATTGCGGCAGGCGCTCATCAGCGTGTTGGCCTATGCGCTGGAGATTGCGTGTGCGCCAGTGCATCTCAATCTCACTCATGCTGCCAATCGCATACAGGTAGATGTGGTCACAAGCTGCGCCGAAGGCATCACCGATTCAAACTGCACTGAACTCACCATTGCCAAAGCGTTGATCGAAGCGCAGAGTGGGCAAGTCGTGTTCACCTCCAGCCAAAACACCTGGCAAGCGGTGCTGCACTTGCCCGCCACCCAGCAAGCCACCCTTCTGGTGATTGACGACAACGCCGACCTAGTTGAGCTTTTTCGGCGCTATTTAGGCGGGCATCAAGTCAACGTCGTCGGTGTGAACGAGAGCGCGGAAGCGTTGCAGGTCGCCGCCGAGTTGCAACCCGCGCTTATTCTGCTGGATGTGATGATGCCGGGGTTGGATGGCTGGGAGGTGCTGCAACACCTGCAAGGCACGCCAGAGACCAGCGGCATCCCCGTCGTCGTTTGCTCGGTGATGAAGGAACACAAGCTGGCGCTGAGCATGGGTGCGGCTGGCACCCTGACCAAGCCGGTGAGCCAGACCGATTTTTTAGAGATGATGCGGCGGTGGTTGGGGGCGTTGCAACCCGCTTCATAGCGCTTGTTTCACTTGCGCCCGTCCCTATCAATTATCTGTTTGCGCCCGTTGCGCCCTATGAATAGGCAATAGAAAACAGCCCTCAACCAATCCAATATCTGCACCTTTTACCAGACAAGACTGGGATGATCGGCAGCCAAAAATAATATCGAAAAGGGCGACAAAAGTTAAGAAGGTGTATGGATAGTAAGCGCGAAGCGTCGGAACCAAGCTATTTAGGCAGTGTGGTCTATCTTCTAAGAAAATCGCTCAATATTCTTCGCAAGCGAGTCTGGGTTTTCGCTAACTGAAATGTTGCTCCGCTGTAATCCGTGATTAGCTTTTTTTCTCGCTCACTAAAATCTTCTAAAGAAATCTTTCCACTTAAATAGTTGCGTGAGAGTTCGATTAGGTCTTGTTGTTGATTAGTTGTTGTCATCTCTGTGTAATGTTGTTCCTTCATAAATTTCATCTCCCTCAAACTTACTTCCGAGCAATTAACGAGGTATTAACGATGCATAGCATGATTGCTAGATATCTAAACTCTCAATTACCTGTAAGGCAGTTCCAAACCTACTTGCTACAGCCATTAACAATTGCTGTGTTTTTTGTGATTCAAATGCATTTGGATTTTCGCTGTCGAGGCATAAGACCCCTCGGCATTTCACTGCATCCATCATAGGGGCAGCCGCAATTACACGATATTCTTCCCAGTCTTTTTCAAGATTAAGATATTCTTGATTACGTGAGTATGCCTTATCACTACTCTTGTCTTTCTCAATACCTGCAATCACTAAACTCTCATTTACATATGCACTTCCAGCAACTCCTCGTTTCCTGGTTTCAGTGCCTATAAAAAAACGAGTTACTTCAACTACTTCTTTGGGAACTTTTACTGAACGCCAGATTTTGAGATATGCAGAGTCTGCTTTGTCTGGAATCATGATGGCTGCACGACAGCCATCATGAAACAATCTTAAAGTATCCCTCAGCAATTCGTCTAACATTCGCGCAGTCGCTTCCTCTTTGTCTATAGCACTACCAACTATGGGTAAGAATCTCAAAAGGCTATCATCAAGCTCATTTAGACTTACTGCGGCAGCATGGGCAGCCCGAACACGGATTATCCAAAAAATCGCAGCCAGTGGTAGAGCTAAAACAATAAGTGACAATAGCCAAAAAGGGATAGGAATTACAGATGGGATGCTATCCCAAAGTCGGAGAAAAAAAGCATCTGCTCGGTTCCCGATTACTCCATTTAGTGCAGCTAGAAACACAAACGAAATTACTGTCACTAAAATCGGTTTTATATTTCCAAATACAAGTTCTTTTGCTAGAACGATTGTATTACTCTTGTTGGGCTCAACTACTAATTCGGTCTGCTTCAACTCAATTTTTGATACTTTCAAGCCCGCCAGTAGCGGGTCTTTTCTTAAAAAATGTAGAAGGAGTTCTTGAGCTGCACTTTCAGGCATTTCAAGTGTTAAGTGAATACTACCTTGATTCACCCGCAACACTTTTACCTGATCGGGAGAAACTCCAGCTAAACGTGCCAAAGCTTTTATAAAAAAACGCTGTTCATCTTTGGTAAACCCACTGAAATCTCGCTCAATAATGACAGTCAATTGCACTGTTGGCGGTGAGACAGTATCCTTTCTACTATCTGGGTCTCCAAGAACTTCTTTTTTTGTATTTTCTGACCAGTTGATTTGAGGGCGCATCCTCTTCGCTAACTCGATCAAACGATCAAGCTGGTCTGTTTTTTCGCAGTGAGTTATGAGAGAAATCACCTTGGTTGATTGATTTGAACCCGATATTTGATCGAAGGGAATACTAAGATCAAAACACAGTGATCGAAGATCATCTAAATCAAATGATTGTTCTAGGTTGCTGCGAATTTCAATGCGATTCATTATGGTTCGATGTTCCTTACGGCTATTACAAGGTCGCTTGACAGCCACGAACGCCCCTAAAGCGCAGGACTGAACTGCGAAGGCCGGTAAACCGGCCTGAAAAGCCCGCAGGGTTTCGCTGTTGAGCGCGGGCGTTTACGCCAGCGCGTCCGTGGCGGACGCGAAACGGACTTTCGAATATCCGTGCGATGCTCCTCGGTCAATAGTATTGAATGTGATGTTTTACTACATAATTCGTCAAGCGCAACACCACTTTACAACCCCCGCGCCCCATTCAACACCGCCCCCAGCATGTGCAACATCTGGGTGATTGAATAGCCGCCACGCCGGTCTAGTCTCACCTCGCCATAAATCGGCGCGCTTTCTTCTTCCTCGCCGCGTGCCGAGACGATGATGACCGGTGTGTTTGCCAACGCCGCATCGCGGCGCATCGCCTCAATCACGTCGTAGCCGCTCACATCGGGCATCAGCAAATCCAGTAGCACGGCGTCGGGCAGTTGTGTGCGCATCACCTCTAACGCTTCGTTGCCGCCAAACGATTCATACACCTGCACTTCCGGCCACTCAGCCTTTACCATGCGGGCCAGCAGGCGCACCACATGCGGGTCGTTGTCCACAATCAGCAATTTGTTGATGGGTTGGTTGAGGCGTGCGAGTGACGCGACCAACGCCTCGCGCGTCACCGGCTTGGTCAAGTAATCGACTGCGCCCAGTTGCGCGCCTACGCGCCGCATGCCGGGCAGGGGCAGGCTCAAAATCGGGGCCGTCGTCAGCGCCTCCAACGCGGCGAGCCGATCCTCCCGAAGGCTGAACTTGCGCGATTCTGGCTCGACGAATGCAACCCTCGGGAGGATGGGTGCCTGTTGCAACCACGCTGCATCCATCAGCACCATTAGGGGTGTGGTGTGTGCCAACAGCGTGCGCGCCTCGTCCCAGCCCGCCGCGAACACAAACTGGAAGCCTTCGATGTAGCGGTTCAGCAAATCCAACGCACGTGCGTCATCGTGCAGCACCAGCACGGTGGGGGCGCCCTCTCGGCGCATCAATGCGCTGGCGGCGTGCCAATTTGCGGTGGGTGTCTCGCGGATGGGCAGCGTGAATGAGACACACGTGCCTTTGCCCACTGCGCTCTCAATCCACATGCGCCCGCCGTGCAAGGCTACAAACTGCTTGCTGACGGCCAGGCCCATGCCGCTGCCGTCTCGGATCTGGCTTTCGTGCAACTGGCTAAACGCCTCAAATGCGTTCGAGAGTTTTTCGGGCGGGATGCCATGCCCGCTGTCTTGCACGCTGACGATGGCCTCTGGCTCACCGGTTTGGCTTTGTGCCACATGCACGGCGGCGCGCACAAAACCGTGGTCGGTAAAGCGCGTGGCGTTGGTCAGCAGGTTCAGCAACACCTGTCGAATGCGTGTGCGATCCAAATTGAGCAGCGGCAGTTCATCCGGCAACGCCACCTCGCAGGCCAAGCCGCGTGCTTCGATCAACCCGCGCACAATGTCGGCGCTCTCGCGCACCACCTCGGCCAAATCCGTCGGCGTTTTGTGGATGGGCATGCGCCCGGCTTCGATCTGCGACAAATCCAACACGTCGTTAATCAGATCGGACAAATGCTTGCCGCTGCGGTAAATGGCCATGATGTCGCCGCGATAGGCTTTGGGCAATTGCGCGCCGCCGTAGCTTTCGGGCGCAGTCGCCATCATCTCGCTGAAGCCAATAATTAAATTTAAGGGCGTGCGCAACTCGTGGCTGACGTTGACGACGAACTCGGACTTGAAGCGATAGGCTTTCTCGGCGGCCTCGCGGGCCAGCAGCAAGGCCTGGTTGGTGTGTTCGAGGCGAACGTAGGCCTCATCCAAATTTTTGAGCACGCGCTGCACCTCGCCCCGGTGCCATTGCGCATCGGCGGCATTCTTCTGGCTCGCGGCGGTCATGCTCAACGTCCACTGCAAGGCCGTAAACAAGCGGCGCGAACCCAGCCACGCCGTGAGCGCGCTCAGCAGCACCAGCACCAACGCCGTGCCCGCCTGCATCCACCCCACCGCTGTAAACAGGCTGAGGGCGATGACGCAGGCCGCGCAAAGACCCATCACCCAAGCCAGTGCCCGCGCGTTCGTTAACATCGCTGTGGTCAAAATCACCAGCACATACAGGCACAGCGTGGTGGGGCTGGGGAACGCCAGTGCGATGAGCGTGACCGTGACAAGCAAACCCGCCAAGTAAATGGCAACCGCCCACGCCAGATGCCGCGCATGAAAGCGATAGCTAAACGCGCAACTGAGCAAGTTGACGGCGAAGACGGCATAGGCGATTGGCGTAGCTTGCTCGGAGGTGAGGACGACGACGACGCACCACAGCCACACCAACACCACCGTGACCGGCAGCAAGGCACGCAGCGATTCGATGATCAATTCGCTGAGCGATTTTTGCACGGTGTCTTCAGTCGTATCACTGGGTGGCAGCGTTACGGCACGGGTTAGGGGGTTAAGCCAGGCAGCCATGCCAGCAGTATGAGTCTAAGTAAGAGGAGTGGCAATTCGTTCAAGCGCAATTTCAATCGCCCGCCGTCTTTGGCTTATTCCCGTACACGTTGCTATACCGATCATACAAACTCGCCACGTTCTCTTTGGAGATAGGAATAGGTTTGCCGAGTTGGTGCGCGTAGAACGAGGTGCGTGCGGCGTCCTCGGCCATCACCGCAGCCTTCACCGCGCTCTCCCCGCTTTTGCCGATGGAGAACAGGCCGTGGTTCTGCATGATGACGGCCTTGCTCGTGCCAATCACCCGCAGCATCTCTCGGCCAATGGCCTCGTTGCCAATCAACTCAAAGCCGCCCAGAGGAATCTCGCCGCCAAATTCATCGGCCATCCCGGTTAAAAAGCAAGGGATGGGTTTGCCCACCGCCGCAAATGCCGTGGCAAAGGTGCTGTGGGTGTGGCAAAAACCAAACACATCGGGCCGATGCCGATAGACATATAAATGAGTGTGGGTGTCGCTCGAAAATTTCAGGTTGCCCAGCGTCTCGTGCACGCCCGGATCAACCACATTCGCGTCTATGTCCACAATCACCATGTGCTCCGGTCGCATCGCCTCAAAGCGAATGCCACTGGGCTTGATGACCACCAGCCCCGTCTCAGGGTCGCGGGCGCTGACATTGCCCATCGTCCAAACCACAAGGTTATATCGCACCAGTTCGAGGTGCAGTTCGTAAACGTGTTGGCGGAGAGCTTCTAACATGGGGTTGTGAATGGGGATTGGGGATTGGGGATTCACTAATCCCCAATCCCCAATCACTCATATTTGTGGTGTTGCACCACCGTAAAGTCTTTGAACGGGTAGTAAACCAGCAGGGCGCGGCCAATCAGTTTCTCGTATTTCACTGGGCCAAAGTAGCGGCCATCTTTGCTGGCGCTGCGGTTGTCGCCCATCATCAGGTATTCGTCGGCGGCTAGCGTCCAAGTGCTGCGGCCTTCGGCCAGGCCGCGCCCGGTGTCGGCATCCGGCGGCAAGTACGGCTCGTTGAGTTGTGTGCCGTTGACGAAGACGTGGTTGTCGTGAATCTCTATCGTGTCGCCGGGCAGCCCAATCAGGCGTTTGATGAGGTCAATCGGCTCATCCGGCGAATGCAAAATAATGACATCGCCGCGTTGCAACCAGCCCAACCCAGGCGAGATGCGATCCACCAGCAAGCGTTGTTCCTGGTGGTAATTTGGCTCCATGCTCTGGCCGATGATGATGAAGTTGCCAATGGTCACACGCGCAACCGTAAAGATGACGGCGAACAGCGCAATCGTCTCCACAATCTCGCGCAGCACGGCCCGCCCAATCTGGCTGTTGGTGTTGGCTGTGCTGGGTTGGTGGATGGGCACTGCTTCTATCAACGGATTTAGCGCGTGGGTTTCTATGGCCTCGGCATCGGGTGCTGCGGCTGGCGTTTCCAGTGCGTTATCGCGTTCAGCGCTCTCCATCACTTTGCCCCGTAATCCACACGTTTGACCAACGTAAAGGTATCCAGCGGCCAATAGCGCAGCCACACCCGGCCCACCAGTTTCTCTTTGTGAAAAGGCCCAAACGAGCGCGAATCCTGGCTGTAGCTGCGGTTGTCACCCATCAGAAAAAATTCATCTGCAGCCAACCGGTGCGGCAACAAGCCGCCGCGAACGCCAATATCCGAATTTGCGCCGGGGGCCAAATAAGATTCGGCTATCGCTGCGCCGTTAATAAACACCTTGTTCTCGTGAATATCCACTTCTTCACCCGGCAAGCCAATCACGCGCTTAAACAAATCATCCCCGCCGTTTTGCGAATGCACCACCACAATGTCGCCACGGTTTAGGCCGGATGCGCGGTACAGCACCTTATCCACAAACACGCGTTGGTTGGGCAAAAAGTTGGGGTAGGCGCTTTCCTGCTGAATCACATAGTTCGCCAGCAGCGTTTGCGAGATGGTGACCACGACGACGATGAGCACCAGCGTCTCAATCACATCGCGCAGCAACGAATTGCGTTTAGGTTCGGGCTGAGAAAGTGACGTAAGGGGATCGGTGTTCACCACAGGGGTAGTAGGCGCGTTGGATTCGGTTTGCATGAGAAGTAAGGCGTAACAGTGAGAGAACGAATCCTACATCACCTTTGGGTGCTGAATTCAGACTTTTCTAACCCGAAGATACGAAGAGAAGAAGACTTCTTACCCTCTTTGTTTCTTCGCTTCTTCGTGTTGATTTACCTCGATGCACGCATCGAATGTAAGGCCTGCCGAATGCGCCGCACACATTGCTCTGCCACACTCACTTGATCTGGCTGCACGGCGTGCTGGCTGTAGCGCGCCTCCACAAACTGCTGGGTTAATTCGCGCACATCGGGCTGGGCTTCGGGTGCGGCTTGCGCCAATGTGGCGGCAAATTCGTGCGGGGTTTGCGCAGGTTTGCGAGGCAGGCCTTTGGCTTGGGCCTGCTGCACGGCTTGCGCATACAGCCAAGCCACTTGTTGCCGCAATGGCAGTGCATGCCAGTTGGGCTGTGCGTTTTGTGGATGAGGTACTGCATGCGCATCCGCCTCAACAACCCCATCCCGTTGGCGCAAAAGGCTAAGCTCTGCCTGCGCACCGCGCCACAGCCGGGCCAACCCTTGCCATGCCCCGCGCAGCCATAGCACAAATGGTAGCTTCAACAGGGCGGTGCGCAGGCCCTCGTGCTGCATTAACACATAGCGCAAGGCATAGCCCAGCACCATGACGACAATGGCGAAGAAGAGAATGTTCTGTAAGTTCTCGTACCAAGCCGGCGAAGGCAACATGGGTCTTGCCGTTTCGGTGACGATGGGCGCGGGCAAAGGGGGTGGCATCATCGGTGTGGGCATGGGTTGGCCGAATAGCCACAAGAAGGGTGCCAACAGCAATTGCAGCAGACCCACCGCCAAAAACGCAATCAACTGCACGATGTAGAACAGCACGCCAAACGCATCGTTCAGCAGCGGCAGCAAACCCGACACATTGCCCACCGGCAGCACCACCGCCAACACCGCCAGCCCCATCAAAAAAGCCGCGCTATAAACCGACCAACGCGACACCAAGTTTTTGGCAATCGGTGTGCGCTCCCACAGCCAACTGGTGCGCAGAATCGTCATCTGGCTATGGCCGATGAGCGCGAGGCCCAGCACAAAGTAGATCAGCAGGTCGAGGGCGACCCATAGTGTGTTGCTGGGTTGGCCGTAGCGGCGGCTGGCCCATTGTGCAGCGCCACCCATCAGCGCGGCCAGCACGCCAAAGCTCACAATGTGCGTCACCATCGCTTGGCGGATTTGGCTGCGGTCGGTGCGCAGGCTCAGCTCTGGGTCGCGGGCCATCTCGCGCTCGCCCCAGGTTAGGCTGGCTAAATCTTGGCCCAGCACCCGGCAGGCAAACCACACAACGACGACCACGCCTAGCGAAACAAAGAATTGCGGCGTGAACAGATATACGAAGAAGTCTTTGCGCATCAGCGGCAAATCAGTCACGATGCGGTTCGCATCTTGCCCGGCATAGCTGAGCAATTTGAGCGACACGAGGATGACCAACCAGCGCGAGCCGTTGAGCAAAAACCACTCTTTGCTGAAGAAAGAGAGTTTGTTTAAGCGTGGCGAGATGAGCAACAAATCTATGGCGATGAGGATGCAAGCGAAGGGCAGAATGACCGCGTAGGCTCCGGGCACCACCTGCCGCGCCAACGCCGCTGCGGGAAGGGTGATGCACACACACAGCGCGACGACGAGGGCATTGCGGATGAGCGTGGCAAACATGTAAAGCTGGCGCGGGTCTTCTTCGGCTTGCGCTTCGGCAGGCGCGTTCAAGTTGCGCGCATGCAGAGCCACGATGTTGGCTTTCTTCTCGGCGTTTCGGCGCTGAAAATTTCGCATGATTGTTACTTGTAAGGGCTGGTCTTAGACCAGCCCTTACGTCCGAAAGAGCGTCATCTCATCATCGCTAATTTGTGCACATCCCGCTCGGTTAACACATGATAGGCCGGAATGCCCAGGCTGTGACAGCGCTGCTCGACGGCCTCGAAGGCTGCGCCAAAGCCGCAGGCGATGAGCACCGGGCCTAGCCCACGCCGCTGGGCCTGCGCCAATTGATCCAGCAATGCGTCATCGGCTTTGCCGGTGATGACGATGAGCGTTGTGCCCCAACGCAGACTTGTTAACTTTTTGCGCAATGCCTCGCACAGTGGCGCTGTGTCGTCGGCGGTGGCTTGGGCCAACTGCTCTAACACCTGCATAAAGTGCGCACGGCCCTTGCGCATGGGCAACGCTCGGCTTGTCTTCTCGTTAGTCACAAGCCCGACGGCTTGCTTATGCTCAATCAACCAGTTGCCCAGCGAGGCCACCACCACGATGGCTAATTCGGTGCCGTCGATCCAGGTCATGCGGTCATACTCGGCGCGGTTGAGGTTGAGCACGAGCATCGCTTCGACCGTCACGCTCGGCTCGAACAATTTGATTTGCATGCGTCCGCTGGCCGCCGTCGCTTTCCAATCCACCCGCCGCAGCGAATCGCCGTTGGCATACTCGCGTTTACCGCGCATGCGGCTGGGGTCTTCAAAAATAGGTTGGGCGTGTTTGAGCGCACCTAGCAATGTGCGCGAAGGCAACTGGATTGAGGGCAACGACACCACACGCGGATAAACCGTCAGCGCCTCCACCTCGTCTTGCAGCTTGAGTGCCTCGGCCAGCCCCAACACATCGCCACTGTGTAAAGAGAGTGGGCCGATGGGGAACACGCCGCGCTTGTTGGCTTGCACGGTGTAGGCAAATTCGCGGGCCTCTTTGGGGCGCAGGCTGAGGGCGTAATCAAAAGCGGGCGGGCCAAGCGCGATGGGCAAACTATCGTGCAGGCGCAGCCACACCACCGGCAGGCGGCCCGTGTTGTGCACGCGAATGTGCATTGTGATTTTGTCGTTAATAAACGCGCGGTTGATAAAACTGCGCTCGAACCGCACAGACGACAGCGCACGTCGACCCCACCAACGCCCAATCAGCCATGCGCCCAACAGCAAATAGACCGGCGTGAGCAACGCTGGCTCGCGCAAGAAAGCGGCAAGCAGCACAAGCACCACAATGGCGGAGATGATTGCACTGGTCATGATGAAGTCAGCGCCTAACGCGCTAGTAGCGCGTTAGGCGCTATCATAGCTGCGATGTCGAATACGTTGAAATTTGATGAACGCGGGCTGATGCCCGCCATCATTCAAGATGCCATCAGTGGGCGGGTGCTGATGTTGGGCTGGATGAATGCCGAGAGCCTGCTGCGAACGCAGGAGAGCGGCGAGGTGTGGTTTTACTCGCGCAGCCGCAGCGAGCTGTGGCACAAAGGTGCTACCAGCGGCAATGTGCTAAAGGTGTGTGAGCTGCGCGTGGATTGCGACGCAGACGCGATTTTGGTGCGCGCCGAACCGGCAGGGCCAACCTGCCACACCGGGAATGAGAGTTGCTTTTATAGAAACGCAAACCTGGCAGGTCTAGACGCCCAACAAACTCAATCGCGTGAGCCAAACTCCGACCTGCCAGGTTTAGGTGGCGAAACCCCACGCGCCAGCTTCTTCGATGAACTTGAAGGCATCGTTCAAACGCGCCGTGCAGCGGCACCGGATGAAAGCTATACTGCCCGCCTGTTTGCCAAAGGCAAATTTAAGATTGCGCAAAAAGTAGGCGAAGAAGGGTTAGAGACCGCGATGGCGGGCGTGGCTCAAGACGATGACCGCCTGATTGACGAAAGCGCCGATTTGCTCTTTCATCTGTTGGTGTTGCTAAACGAACGCCATGTGACATTACGCGATGTGTTGGTGCGGCTGAAAGAGCGACACAACACAAAGTAGGTGAATTTCAAGATGGAAACCGTGCTTCATTTTCCCCATTCCCCCGCTTCTCAAACGCAATTTGTGCGGCCCAGCGTTGTGCCCATGAGCTACGACGCGTATCTGGCGTTGCCGGGTGAGGTGCATATGGCTGGGTTAGTGGAGTGGGCTGATAACGAGACAATTTTTCACATGCCACCGAATATTAATCACCAAGACCTAACTACATTTTTGACGAAGCTCCTGGGGGTTTACGTTGAATTTTTCAAGTTAGGCCAGCTTCTTGTTTCGCCTGTTGAGGTGAAGTTGCCCAGCGGGCAAGCCCGTGAGCCGGATGTGCTCTTTGTTTCAAATGAGCATCTGGGTCGCATTACGGCACAACGCGTAGACGGTGCCCCCGACCTGATCATCGAAATTGTCTCGCCAGAAAGCGTAGGGCGCGACTTTGATACGAAGTTCGATGAGTATCAGGATGCTGGTGTGCAGGAATATTGGGTGATTGACCCACGCCCGCGCCGCAAGCAGGCTTTGTTTTATCAGTTGGGTCAGGATGGTTTATTCAAACTGGCGAATCTGGATGGTGGAATCTATCGGTCAACTATTTTGCCCAACTTCTGGCTGCGCACCGAGTGGCTATGGCAAACGCCTCAAGCGCTGCTGGCCTTTGGCGAAGTTGTCGGCACCGATGTGCTCATCGAAAAGCTCAACCAAGATCGCAAGTCTCGTAATCTCTAATTTCTAATCGCTAATCTCAAAAATTATGGCAATCCTCGCAGATAAAAACACACGCTTAATCGTTCAAGGCATTACTGGGCGCGAAGGTGATTTTCACTCGCGGCAGATGCAAGCGCACGCCCCGATCATTGTGGGCGGCGTGACGCCGGGCAAAGGCGGCCTAGTGCTGGACTATGGCGACAGCAAAGTGCCGGTGTTCGACAGCGTGGGCGCAGCGGTGCGCGCCACCGGGGCCAACACCAGTTGCATCTATGTGCCCGCCAAATTCGCGCCAGATGCGATCATGGAAGCCGCCGACGCCGGCCTCAAGTTCATCGTGTGCATCACCGAGGGCATCCCCGTGCTGGACATGATTAAGGTGCGCGCCTTTTTAGATATGCGCGGCGCGACACTGCTAGGCCCTAACTGCCCAGGCTTAATCACGCCGGGGCAAGCCAAGATTGGCATCATCCCTGCCAACATTACAAAACCAGGCAATGTGGGCATTGTGAGCCGCAGCGGCACGCTGACCTACGAAGCCATTTATGCGCTGACACAAGCGGGCATGGGCCAAAGCACCGTGGTGGGTATTGGTGGCGACCCGGTGCGCGGGGTGAATTTTCTGGAAGTGGTGCGGATGTTTAACGACGACCCCGATACCGAGATGTTGGTGATGATCGGCGAGATTGGCGGTACGGACGAGGAGAAGGCGGCAGCTTGGATTAAAGAGCATGTGAAGAAACCCGTGGTCGGTTTTATTGCGGGCCGGGCTGCGCCCGAGGGCCGCCGCATGGGCCACGCCGGGGCCATTGTGGAAGGTGGCGAAGGCACTGCCGCCAGCAAGGTAGAGGCGATGGAAGCGGCGGGCATTCGGGTTGTGGATTTGCCCACGCAAATTCCAGAGGCGTTGCTGAGCGCGGTGCGGGCGTAGCTAAATAAGACTCGTTGTTAACCCCCGACCCCTAAAGGGGAGTTGTCCGGTTACGTTTCTTGTTCATCTATTTTTGCGAATTGAAGAACATGAGACGGAAATCTACGACTCCCCTTTAGGGGTCGGGGGTTCTTGTTATCGAGAGAAAAACCATGCTAGACCTAAACGCTATTCGATCCCAATTCCCCTCGCTTGCTCGTGAACACAATGGCAAACCGCTTGTCTATTTTGATGCGCCCGGCGGCACGCAAACAGTGCGGCATTGCATTGCACGCATCGTAGATTATTTTGAGCGCTGCAACGCCAACACGCATGGCGCATTTATTACCGCGCACGAGAGCGATGCAATTATTGACGACGCGCACGAGGCCGGGGCCGACTTTTTGAACGCCAAGAGCCGCGACGAAATTATCTTTGGGCAAAACATGACCTCGCTCACGTTTAACTTAAGCCGCAGCATTGGGCAGACCTTGCGCGAGGGTGATGAGATTATTTTGACCAAGCTCGATCACGATGCCAATTTCTCGCCCTGGCACCTGATGGCCCAGGAGCGCGGGGTGAAGGTGAATGTGATTGACATCAACCCCGATGACTGTACGCTGAACCTGGATGACTTTGAGCGCTACTTGAATGACAAAACCAAGTTGGTGGCGGTGGGATTGGTCAGCAACGCCGTTGGCACGATTAACCCAATCAAGCCGATTATTGGCATGGCCCACGCCGCAGGTGCCCTTACATTTGTGGATGCAGTGGCCGGTGCGCCGCATGTGCCAATTGACGTGCAAGACCTAGACACCGACTTTCTGGCCTGCTCGCCCTACAAATTTTGGGGCGCGCACCAGGGCATGCTGTATGGCAAGTACGACCTGCTGGACAAGCTGCCCGCCTACAAAGTGCGCCCTGCTGATGACAAGCCGCCGCACAAATTTCAGACCGGCACGCAGAGCCACGAGAACCAGGCGGGTTTAATCGGCGTGATGGCGTATTTGCAGTGGTTCTCGCAAATGGCGAGTGGCAAGCAACGAGTGGCGAATATGCGGAGCGAACGTGCCGAGCAGGTTCACATGGCGATGCAGATGTCGCAGGACTACGAACAAGACTTGTGCGCGTACTTAATCAAAAACATTTTGCAGATAAAGGGTGTGCACTTTTTTGGTATTCAAGAGCCAGAGCGCGCGGGCCAGCGCGTGCCGACCATTGCCATTCGCATCGCAGGCCGCACGCCAGAGGAGATTGCGAACCACCTAGCGGCGCAAGGCATTTGCGTGTGGAGCGGCAACTACTACGCCCTCAACTTAACCGAGCGGCTGGGCGTAGAAGAAAGTGGCGGCATGGTGCGCATCGGCCTCAGCCACTACAGCACGCGC
>JAYTNY010000759.1:0-15798 GCA_043748055.1 Roseobacter sp. | reverse complement strand
CGGGCAACCTCGACTCGCTGAATGGCCTTTCAAAACCGAATATTCAAACTGCGTTGGGGGCGGGCTTTGTGGTCGGCGGCATCTACGATCTCAAGCCTTACACGCTTGCGCTTAGTAGCCCGGCGCAGATGGTCATCACCTACACCGAACAGGCCGTGGCTGGCATAGATGAAGCACAAGTTCATCTCTTCCGCTGGAACAGTGCAGCATCTAATTGGCAGATTTTGCCTGCACAACAAGACGCGAACGCCAATTCGGTGGCGGCGCAAGTGTCTCAACTTGGCACATTTGCCTTGGGTGTGGATATAACTGCGCCACAGATCAAGTTCACAAGCCCTGTAAGTGGCTCGGTGATTTACGGGGCGGTGCCAATGATCGCGGCCATGCTGAGCGATGTGGGTGCGGGCATTGATCCTGCTACGGTGAGCGTGAAAGTGGACGGCACACCTATCACTGCCACCTACATTGCAGCAACCGGTGAGTTGTATGCAGCATGGACAACCTCCCCGACAGTTGGTACGCACAGAGTGGACATCTCGGCGAATGATGTTGTTGGGAATAATAGCGCCATGCAATCCGTATTCGCTATCAAATCACTCAGTCATATTTACATGCCGATTGTGCGCAAGTAATGGCAAGGCAGATCAGCGTTGCTTTTTAGCAAATGCTCGAGCCTTCGTCATGCAAGGCCTCATTCCGCCAGACCTTTGCAGAAACCCCTTGAAACAAAAATGGCGCGTTGCTAAATTGACCCCACTTATTTTGTCCGTCTGGTTATCACTGTTTTGATAACCCTCACTCCGCGGAGTGAATTCGATCAACCAAGTGAATAAACCCAAGAAATAACCAGCAATCCTCGATTGCTTTGTTTGCTTGTATCCGCCCGAACAACGACATGCCCAATTGGACATGCCCTGTTCGGGCTTTTTGTTTCCCCAACGTTCACAAGGTTCACACCCACAGGAGGATATATGACATGAATTTTGCGCGATGACAGTGCAACAAGAAATGGTCTGCGGTATTTGAAGTGGCGAATCGCTTACCGAATTGACGAGCCAGAAAAATAAAAACGGACGACAAACAGGCTCTTACCCCATTCGCCGTCCTTACCAACTTACAAACAGATTTTACGCAAAGAGGTCAGTCTTGTCTACACACGCAAACACGAATTGTTGACACGAGCACTCTTTTTGCGCCGACAAAGGAAATAAAAAATCATGGTCACCAATAATCCAAATCCGAAACTGGGTGTGATCGCATTGCTGGCGCTTCTCGCCGCGTTGCTCTTGCTCATCATCGCTCTCACCCGGATGCTGCCGACTGGCTTTAGCAATGCCATCCCGCAGCCATTTCCCTCCCACGAACCGCCAAAAACAAACAACGAATCGAAGGTGCGCAAAGTGCTAACAGACGAAGGCTGGCAAGAAATTCTTGGCGAGGATGACACGGCTATTGCGCGCTCACTCAACCTGAAGGGACAACCAATTGCCGATTTTCTGGGCTACAAAGATGGCGGCAAATGGTTGATCGCTGAAGTGAAAGGCACCGATATCGTTCATGCTGTTGAGCAACTCGGCAGCACCTACTTTGCCATCTTCAAATCCGGGCTGCCTACCATTAGCTTCGAGTTGCGCCTGTATCTAAACGCAAATGCGTATACTCGCTTGCAAGCCAGCGCTGGCTACGGCGGATACTACATTCGCGACGGCTATCTGGGATCATTTCAAGCCGAAATCTTTAACCGAGTTTTGATTAATGGCATTCCTGTTCAGGTCTTGCCATTACCCTAGCGAGGAGGTGTGCATATGCCAACCCAAGAAGAATTACGTGCCGTTTGGAAGAAAGAAGCCGACGAGGAAGCCAAGCAATTTGCCGAAGACAATGGCTTTGAAGTAGCCAAGATTGCCGAGCGAATTTCAGAGCGCCGCGAATTAATCATCCGCGCGGGCGACCGCAGTGACATGCAACTTGGCAGCAGCAGCCGCTACTGGCTGGATTGCTACATTGCTGCACTCGAAGGCATTCTCGAAGGCCTCAAAGTCGCGGCAATGCCGTAACGCAAATTACCCTTTAACCGTGCAAAGCGCCACCTCAGCTGAGGTGGCGCTTTGCGTTTTCCAACATACGACGGCAGCAAATCAAAGTTTGCTGCTGTCTGTTGCACAAATGAATATGACTATTCCATTTGATGAGGACCCCGACCATGCCGCAGTTCTGGCCCACACCGGCAGCGTCATGGTGACCGGCGGCCCGGGCGCGGCCAAGTCCACGCTCAGTGTCCGCAAGGCTCAAACCTGGATTGCACAGGGCAGCGACCCGCGTGCAATTACGTTTCTCACTTACTCCAATCGCACCCAGGCTCACATCGAGAGCATCGGGCTACGCTTGTTGCCAGGCCAAGCCCGTCCCAACGTCTTCAACTATCACAAACTCGGACGGCAAATCGTGCAGACCTTCGGGCATGTCGTTGGGCTGGATGTCGCAAACGGCAAACGGGTGCGCATCGTCAACACGCATGCGGCGCAGCGCCTGCTGAAGAAGTCAGCAGGTGTGGCTGCCGAAGAACTCAATCGCGGTGATGACCGCGCGCAGACTGCCGGGCGCTGGCTTGAGTTGATCTCGGAGGATGATCTTGCGCAGTTACAGATCGCCATCAGCCAAACCAAAGCCAACTATGTGTGGCCTCGGCAAGCCATGCAAGACGCGCGAACCATGCGCGACATCGCCCAGGCGATGACGTATTCCGCGTATCAGCAATTGCTCAAAGAAGACAATGGCGCCGACTTTGATGACCTCATCATGTTGGCAGTGGCGATTCTGGAGCAGGATGCCGAGGCGTGCGATTACTTCCATACCCAGGTGCAAGGCGGCTTGCTGCTGGATGAGCTTCAAGACAACTGCCTGGCCCAAATGATGCTGGTGTTGATGCTGGTCAAAGGCACGAACCAGGTCTACGCCGCATCGGATGAGTGGCAGGCCATCTATCAGTTTCGTCATGCCTTGGGCAAAGGTGCGCACGAATGGTTGGCGGATGCGCTCCCGGATGTCCATCGCCTCACACTCCGGCGCAACTATCGCTCCAGCGCTGCCATCGTCCACTTTGCCAACGCGTTGCGCAACGATGCGGCTCACGAGCAAATCGCCATGCGGTCACCGGGTCTACCCGTGTCGTTGTTGCGCTTTGGCAGCGAACACGACGAGGCGCGCGCAGTTGTTGCGCAAATCCAAGCCGCGCTGGCTGAGGGTTCGGTGAGGCCTGCGGACTGTGCTGTGATTGCACGCACCAACGAGCAATTGACCCTGATCGAACGGGTGCTGATTGACGAGCGGTTGCCATATCGCATCCTGGGGCGCGGCAGCTTCTTTGAGCGCAAAGAGATCAAGGAAGTGCTAGCGTTCATCAACTTGTCGCAGGACAACGGAATGACCGACTCGCTCAGCTTGCAGCTTGTGCTAAATGTGCCTGAGCGTGGGCTGACGAAGACGATGCTCGACAAGGTCAAAGGGGATGAGTCCGAGATCACGCTCTCGTTGTTACTGGACTTGCAGCGCGTGCAAGACCACGCTGGGGACGAGGCGCATCAAGCCATCGTGAAGCTGTTTGATGCGCTAAATCAGTTGGAGCAGCACAAGCATCTTGCGCCTGTTGATTTGATTCGGTTCATCCTCGATGACGGGCCGATTGGGTATCGCCAGCATCTCCAACGAGATCGGCAACAGGGCGAGGTGCGCATCCAACAGGTTGAGCATCTCGTGCGCTTTGCCCAACCGTTTACGAACACAAAAGATTTTCTCGCAGAAATTGAGTTGCTGAACGGCGATGACCCGTTCATGTCGCGCCAGGACGATCAGATTGCCTTGCTGACGATGCACGCTGCGAAAGGTCTGGAGTTTCGCGCCGTGTTCGTCGTTGGGCTGGATGAAGACGAGGTTCGTCAACAGCGTCACAACCCCGGCGAGGCACAGATGCGATCAGAGCTACAACTGCTCAATGTGGCCGTTACACGCGCCACCGACATGCTGGGGCTGACCTACGTGCGACAACGCAAAGGCCACGCTGTTAAGCCCTCGCGTTTTTTGGCAAGACTGCCACGCAACGCAGTGGTTATGAGTTGGCCCGACTGGCCGATGCTGACCCAGCCAGGAGGCGATTTGCATGGCACATGACACCTCCCCAGTATGGGAGCAACTGCGAGCCAACGTCATGTTGCCCGATCTAGCTGCGCGTTATGCGCGTGACAAGCAGGTGTTCAAAAGTGCAAATGGGCGCTTTCGTTGTCGCTGTGTGTGCGGTCAGAATCGAGACTCGCGGCCCAGCGTGATGTTGTATCCCGACGGCAGGTGGAAATGCTTCGCCTGCAATGATGGACATGGCGATGTCATTGATCTGTTTCGCATCGGCGAGAAGCTCGCAGACCGCAGGCATGCCTGCCAGTTGATGAGGCAGCGGTTTCTCGGCAATGCTCCGGTTACAGCAACGCGGTGGCGAGAAGAACAGGCAACTTGCCTTAAACAAGCGCCATCAGAAAAGCAGGAAACGCCACCCTGGGCAAAAGCCATCCTTGCCATCGCCATCAAACACTACTGCTCTCTTCTGAAGCAAAGTGAGTCCGTAACGAGCTATCTCAAGCAGAAACGCGGCTTGAGTGACGACACTTTGTTGAAGATGCGTCTTGGTTATGCGAGTGGAGATGGGTTAGGTCAAGCCCTGTGGCGCGCGCGAGGCCAGATTGACTGCGGCAACCACTCCATTCTCAGTTGTGCAACCGAGATGGGTCTTCTGCTTGAATCTGGCAAGGGTGAGTTCTTTCGAGAGCGCATCACCCTGCCAGTGTTTGATGCAAATGGTGAGCCGATCTATTTGTTGGGACGTGCCAGCAAAGTCGGGCAAGAGCCAAAGTATCTGAACCTGCCAGACTCCAGTGTGCTTCATCGTCAGCCGATGGTGTGGGGCAAAGCAGTAGAGGGCATCATCTTGGTCGAGGGGTCGCTGGACTTGGCTCCGTGTCTGCAATGGGGTTTACACGAGCGATACTTGATTGTGACCTTGCTGGGTGTGGGCTATGAAGCGATGCTGACTATGCTTCAGAAGCAATGCACAGGCAACACACCGATGTTCGTGTTGCTGGATCAGGACAACCCCGGCAAGCGTGCGGCATTGTCATTGGTGCGCAGTGCTAAGTCGGCTGGATTCAGCAATGTTTACGCGGCAGTGGATCGAGACCGCTACGCCCTCGCCAAGCAACTGGCTACCCAACAAACTTCCAAGGGTGGTGATGCACGAGCGCATCTGCGTCTGGTTAAAGAACTTCTGAAGCTTGATGTAGTGGTCGGTGTGAATTGGCACACCATCAAAGACCCAGGCGACTTACTCAACGTCTCATCCGGAGAACACCTGTTGCTTTCGGTACTGAAGATGCCGAATCCTCGCAAAAGTCATACGCCAACGTAGTTCAGTTCTAACTGAATTACAAACCCAATCCAAGTTCATATCTTTTATGCCGCCGTCCATGCAACACCATGGACGGCGGTTCTGTTTTTCGCAGAAGGAAATAACTATGTTTACTTTTACCGAATCTGAACTACTCAGTGGTCGCCTGCCACACGCACGTTTCACCGAACTCGTGAATCAGCATGGCACGCACATCCACGAGATCAAGCTATCTACCAACCTGTATGGCGAGTTCCAGTTCATCACCCTCTCGGCATACATCCCAAAGCTAATTTGGCAAAGCGATGCCAAGTCCAGCCGCCAAGTCGTCACCTTTTGGGGTATGGGTTATCACGACTCACGCGAGATTTGGGAGTGCGATCAGTGGCGCTGGCATGAAGCGCAACTTGTTGGCGATGAGAGCAAGTTGGTGCGTCTCGCCAAGCCCAATGTCTGGCTTGAGATCAACGAGCGTGTGGCCTTTTGTGTGGGCGAAGCCAAAGCTGCGCCACCGCCCACAACCCATGCCAACGCCTTCGCGTTCTTTGCCGACATGGGTGACGAAGATGGCGCAACAACCATGCTCGAAGACATGGCGGCGTTGGATATAGATGTCGCAAGCATGTTTGACGAATAACCTAACCATTCTCTTTTTTACATCTGCCGCCGCGTTTGCAATCGCACATGCGGCGGTGTTGTTTTTCATACCCGAGATGAACCATGAAACCTTTTGAACACTTAACGAACGCCGTTGTCCTCAACCGGCGCAATGCACAAAGTCTTTATGAGGTGGTGAGCCGCCTGCTGACACACAGGCCCGTTCGCTTCACCTGCAACGCCAGTGTTGTGGATGACAACGGGCAAACCGGTCACCATCAGCGCGTCCTAGCCGTGCTGCGAGAACGAAACGCCATCGAAATCATCGGCGTAGATTTCGTGACATATCGCATCCCTTACGGCGCAAGAGTCGAGATCGGCGAGGCTGACTTGCGCGTGGAGATGCGCAACATCGTTCCCCAACGGCAGGACTGCGAACACATCCAGTGGCAGTTTGTGGTGCAAGATGATGCTGATGTAGTTGGCATTCCCATCCCATCAGATGACTCTAATCCACTCGGCCTGTTGCACTTCAGAATGGCATGGCCGCTACGCGAAGAGGACTGTCTGCACATCTTGCGCAAGAGTCGCTTTGAGATGGAGGTGGCGGCATGAACTTTGCCCTCATGCCTCCCGAACAACGGCGTGAATTGGGTCAGCGCGGCGGCAAAGCACGCGCTCAGCAATTCACTCGTCAGTCGCAACAGTTTGCGCGAGCGCACGTCTCGCGCCAGTCCTGTCAACGCAACGGCGCATTGGGTGCCGCCGTCACGCGCACGAGATATGGCGACGAGTTTCTGCATACCAAGTGGATGGCCTGGAAACTCAAACATCCCTCGCCGGGTGAACGCGCTGTCATTACCGTGCTTGACGAACGTGGCCTGAGCTATGACCGCGAAGCACGCTTTGACGACACCTTTCGCACTGTTGACTTTCTGTTGCACGCGCCTCACGTCAACAAAATCATCGAAGTATTCGGCGAGCCGCATGTGCGCTTCGCCGATGCACCTGCACGCGATGAAGACAAGTTGCGTCAGTTGTGGGCGCTGGGCTTCGAGGTGCTGGTCATCACGCATGAGCAGATCAGTCAAGCGCATGGCCTTGTGACCAGCTTTCTCCAATAACCCACTTTCAATCTTTTTCTTTTTACGCGGCGCGGCCAATTCACACAAGTTGGCTGCGCCGCGCTTTTTATGCCATGAACAAACCAAACAAACACCCATTGAGGGAAACCCAAATGAGCATGTTTATCTACCAGCCACTTGATCAGTTGCCCGAACATGATCGGCCGCGTGCCCGCGCGTTGCGCGAGGGGGTCTCGGCATGCAGCACCTCCGAGTTGCTTCAAATCCTCATCGGCGGGCCGTATGCCGAATGGGCTGCCCGTGCGTTGCTTGATGAATGCAACGACCTGCGTGGTCTCGCAGGCAAGTCATTGATCGAAATGGCCGACACCGTGCGTGGAGTTGGGCTTGCCAAAGCCATGCAAATCAAAGCAAGCGTGGAGTTGGGCAAGCGGACGGTGCTGTCATCGGCCCCACTCCGTGCGCTGATCAAGACCCCAGCCGACATCGCCCAGCTTCTGTTGCCAACGATGAGTTTGTTGGATCAAGAAGAGGTGTGGACCGTGTTGTTGGATTCCAGAAATCGCATCATCGGCACGCCGACCATGCTATATCGCGGTTGCTTAAATGCTGCGAATATGCGGGTGGGCGAGGTGTTTCGTGAAGCCATTCGCCACAACTGCGCCTCAGTCATTGTTGCGCACAACCATCCAAGCGGCGACCCATCGCCCTCTGCTGATGACATTCTCGTGACCAAAGAGCTCATCAAAGCAGGCAAGCTGCTCGACTGTGAGCTGCTAGATCACATGGTTATCGCCCACAACTCGTACGTCTCGCTCAAAGAACGCGGTCTTGCGTTCGAGTAACCCCTAATCCATACCAACGTTTTGCAACAGGTGAGCGATACACATGTATCGCTCGCCTGTTGTGTTGAAGAGTCATTTCCAATGAAATTGTTAACCCAAGAATTGCGCGGGCAACTGCCTGCACTGTATGCCACCGAACATGTTGAAAACGCAAACAAGATCGCGGTGTGTAAGTTTTTCACACCCGACTCGTCGTGGACGTGGTTTGTGTGTGAAGCCGGAATTGGCAAGAAGGCGGATATCTTGTTCGGCTTTGTCATCGGCCACGAAGCCGAGTGGGGCTACTTCGCCCTGAGTGAGCTTGAATCCGTGCGCGGGCCGCTCGGTCTTCCCATCGAACGCGATCTGCACTTCCAGCCAAAGCCCATGCGCACAGCGGCTCCTGAATACTTTGGAGGAGGCGCGACCAATGTACGCTGAAATACACGTCGCCGTTGTATCACCTACGTTGTATGCGCGCATCGAGCCAACATGCGACCTCGTCGTGCAACGCTATGCCCCGAACCCCCATCAGTGGTGCGACCTGGTCTTCTACCGTGATTCCGATGCCACTCAGTTCTATGCACGACGCTGCGCTTGCATACGTTGGCGGCTTCGCGCGCGGCCCAGCCGCGTCACGCTCAACTGCTTCAACTGGCGAGTGAAGTGGCTGCCCTCTTTGACGACGATGGAGGTGCGCGATGGTGGCGAATAACTTACTGCGCGTCTACAACGATCAGGCTGTCGTGGAGTGCGGCGGTTATGCACTCGATGACGGCGTGTTAGTGTTGCTCGATGCTGTCGGTTACAAGACGGCCTGTAAGTCCATCTGGGCCAGCACGGTCAACAGCCCGCGTAAGACCTTTCGCATCACGGGCAATCTGGCCGTCTGTGGCGGCGAGATTAAGCTAACCCGATATCGGGCATTTTGGACGGAGTTGCCAGAGCAGAATTCGCACAACCTCGTTATTTGCAACACCCGCTTGCTCGATTCATCGCCAGTGAATGGCCTACCGCAACCTTTCTATCTCGTCACGGATCAAGAAGTATTGCTGCTGCCGCGCTTTATCGCCTTGCTCAATCAAGCACTTGATCTGCCTGTGCTATCAAGTTGGGCTGAGTTTCTGTTTGAGGCGGGACAGAAAGAAAACCTCGTCACTAAACTTACGCAAGGCGGGAACATCGCCTCGGCATGGAAAGTTCAACCGACTGAAGACGCATGGGCCAGTCTGATCCAGAGGGGGTTGCAATCGAAAACAATCACGATGGATTCAGGCTTGGTTTCAAAAGACGTTGAGGCGGCATAATGGAGGGGAATCATGAGTGAATTACTTTCGATGGATGACGCGCGACAGGCATTTAAGATGCTAGGCGAGTTAGCCGCAAAAGAACGGCTTGAAGTCGAGCTATTCCTGATGGGTGGGGCTGCCATTCTGCTCGGTCATCCTGAGATTGAGCAAGAAAGAGGCGGACTAACCCACGATGTTGATGCAGTGTTTGTGAAACCAGATGACCCTCAATTGTCTAAGCTACGCGGACTGATTGGCGAAGTGCAACAGGCTCTGGGCCTGCCAGCAGGATGGCTTAACGACTCGGTTCTGAAATTTGTGCGAAAGCGCAGCGACGGACAAGTCATTTATCAGGCCAAGGGAATTCTGGTGCGGTGTGCGACAGATTTGCAACTTCTCGGCTCAAAGCTGGGATTGGAGCGACGTCCAACCGATCTCTTCGACCAAAAGTTCATGTTCAACAAAGTGTGTGATGATCTGAAACCGGAATCCGCAAATGAATTATGGTCTTGGGTTGAAAAGTACGTCCCGTCTGACCGGCTGAAAGTCGCTCGGCTTGGATTGACGGCACTTTGGAGTAATCGATATGGAAAGAAAGACGCAGATCATTGACCTGGCTCGCAAAATTCTCAGCGAAGAGCGTGGCGCGATCATTGGTCAATACACCATGAATCTTTTTGAATTGCCCTCGTTCCAGGGCGTTCCGAAGCCTGAAAGCGCGACCCAAGAAGAACTCGCCGTGTGCGCGGCACTTCTCGAACTTTTTGCCGAGCGGCGGCACGAAGCGCCACCGACATGGACGGCTGAAGTCGGCGGGGTAATGCCACCGCGCTTTCTGATGGGTGGATACGAGCGAGAGTTTCCATCCTTCGGTGAGCGTTGGAGACACGAAGCCCCGGAACCATTAAAGCGACGCAACTTGTTTGCTTCGGCAGAGTTTCTTGAATTCTGCTGACGCATTCTTCGGTAAGAAACAAAATTAGCGCAAAGAGACGCAAGACTTATTAAGGTCTTGCGTCTCTTTGTTTTTCCTAAAAATCATGAGATTAGCTGGACAAGAAAAGATGGGATATTTTCCCTCACCCGTCGGTTTACTAGATTTTATTTCGTCCTACCTAAGCACGGCATCATCAGGTGGTCGCGCTCTCGATCCATGTTGTGGCATGGGCGAGGCGCTGGCGCATGTGGCGACCAAGATTGGCGCAAGCGAAACCTGGGGCGCAGAACTCAGCCAGGAGCGCAGCAAAGTTGCTGAGACCGTGTTGACGAAGGTGCATCACTGTGCGTGGCAAAGCTGCAAGGTCGGGCGGGGTGCCATAAGCCTTTTGTATTTGAATCCCCCGTACGATGTAAATGTGGCCTCCAAGATTAGGCTGGAGCAGAGCTTTCTTGAAGAGACTTCGTGGACATTGTGCGCAGGCGGCATCTTGATCTACATCATTCCGCAGGCGCAGTTGGGCAACATGCCTATTGCCCGACATCTGGCCGGTCGCTTCGATCACATCCACATCGTGCGATTCCCCGATGAAGAGTTTGCGCCCTACAAGCAAGTCGTCGTCTTTGGCATCAAGAAGCATCAGTATGCCGCGCCCAATGGCAGCGATGTCAACGCGATCTTACACTGGGCGCATGTATCAGCCGAACAGTTCTCGGTCTTGCAAACACAAGCCGAGGCGATGTATGTGGTTCCACCTGCACCGCAGCGAGATGTGGATGGCAAGCAACCCTTCTTTCGACGCACAGTGTGGCAGCCTGAAGAGTTGATTGAAGCGGCGCAACGCGAGGGCGTGCGAGTTCGATCCAAAGCCTGGCGCGATGCGATGAACGCGATCAACGCCGAAGTGGTGGTTCATCCGGCCATGCCGTTGAAGAAAGGCCATGTGGCGATGTTGATGGCGGCAGGGCTGATGGGAGTGATGCAATTGCGTCGAAAGGTTGCGGCCAATGCTGATGGCGTTGATGACATCGGCAATGGCGGCAATGACAGTAACAACAGCATCGAAGTCAACAATATCAGCAAAGCCGCCGCAGACTGCGATACCCATGAAGAAAGTGAACCCATCGTTGCCAAAGGTCGCGTCATCAAGACCAAACGTGTTGAGACTGAGGAGGTCATGGGTGCAGACGGGCACACCCTCACCAAGACTATCGAGAAAGACATCTTTGTCACCAGCCTAGCGCTGTTGGATGGGCAGGGCAATCTGGAGGTCATCAAAGATCAGCACGGGCTGGGCCGATTCATGCAGACCTACTGTGAGCAACTGACGCAACAGGTCGTCGCCAAGCACGCACCCAGCTACGACCTGCACCCGACTGATGCTGAGTGGCAAGCTGTGTCGCACATTGCGTTGGGCATGCGCTTGCCCGGTCGCAAAGAAGGCGGCTTGTTGTCCACGCAGAAGCACATCGCCATTGCCGCGGCGCGGGTGTTGCGCAAGTCACGCGCCGCATTCATCAATGCAGAGATGGGACTTGGCAAATCATTGACTTCGTGTGCTGTGCTGGAGGTGTTGCGAGCGTATCCGGCGGTCGTGCTTTGTCCGCCGCATCTGGTGCGCAAGTGGGCAGCAGAGATTGAGCGCGGCATCCCGGGTGCCGTGGCGCGGGTGGTGAACTGCATGGAACACTTGGACGATGCGCTTGAACCTGATGACGAGCCAGTCCAGAAAAAGAATGGCGGTCTCCCCAAGTTGCCGCCGTATTCGATCATGGACTTCGTCCGCGAGTATCGCTCCGGCAAACTGGGCACAAAAGCAGTGGCAGTATTGAGCCGTGAGCGAGCCAAGTTGGGCAGCGGCTGGGCGCCCGTTGCCGCAGTGCGCAAAGTGTGGGACGCAGACCAAGCTGAGTGGCTGCGATGTCTAGCTGATCCCGACACCGGCCAACTATTGCTCGACCGCGAGAAGGACGGTGTGCCGTTGTTGGATGATGAAGCCGGTTGGAAGTTTCTCTCGACGAATCAACGCTTCAGTTGCACCGAGCCGATTAAGGGTTGGGAGGTGGACGATCAACAAGGCAAAGGCTTGTTGCGCCGCACCGGCGTGTGGGCCAAACGCCGCGTGCGCACGCCGATGTTTACACAGGGGCAAGGCACGGGCAGTTTCTTGAATCTGCCGGAGATGCGCGACGGCGCACTCATCGCGCCCAAGCAACACGAACACCGTGAACATCGGGTGGGCTTTCGGCGGTATCCCATTGCTTCGTTCATCCATCGCAAGCTGAAGGGCTTCTTTAAGTTGCTCATCGCCGATGAAGCACATCAGTTTCAGGCGGCACGCAGCGATCAGGCGATTGCGTTTCACCAAATCAGCGGGGCTTGTCGTTACACCTTGGGATTAACCGGCACCCTGTTTGGCGGGCGCAGCACGTCGTTGTTTCACTTGGCGCACCGCACGGCCAGCAATGTGCGCCAGGAGTTTGAGGTGAACGACGAGCGGCGCTGGGCCCAGCTTTACGGCGTGTTGGAGGTGACAAAGTGGGACAACAAGGAGACGACTGAGGCCGATGATGGCGCGTTCAGCGGCTACAACCGCTCACGTGTCATCGTGCGCGAGTTGCCCGGCATCAGCCCAGCCATCGTGAAGCACTTGTTGCCACAAGTGGTGTTCGCCCGCATCAACGATCTGGGCTATGCCTTGCCGCCGTATCAAGAGCAAGTGGTGCGGCTGGAGATGGACCCCGCGCAACGCGAGCATTACTGGCAACAGGTGTATGACCCGCGCAACGATGCAGGCCGTCTTTACACACTGATGATTGACGCGCTGAAAGAGGGTGATGGCAGCCTGGTTAGCGTGTGGCTACAAACGGCATTGGCTCGACCCAACTCATGCTTTCGTACCGATGAGGTGGAGCGGCTGGTCAGCACGGTGCAACAGAGTGGCTCGCCGATTGACCTCGCCATCGCGCAGCAGCGGCGCAAGTTATTGCGCAAGCAGGCGACCCATGTGCAGTTGATGTCGCTGCCGCCGGTGGTTGGCTACAACGAATGGTTGCCCAAAGAACGGTGGTTAATTGACTACTGCCAGCAGCAGATTGCGAAGGGGCGTAAGGTGTTGGTGTACGTCCGGCAGACGGGCACGCGCGATATACAACCGCGCTTGATGGAGGTACTGCGCTCGGCGGCGATTCGGGTAAAGACGCTGCACAGCAACGTCAAGCCGGAGAACCGCGAAGCGTGGGTGCAGGCCAACATCAGCAGCATGGATGTACTGTTGACCAATCCGAAGTTGGTCGAGACTGGGCTCGATCTGGTGATGTTCCACAGCATCGTGTTTTACGAGATTGAGTACAGTCTTTACACCTTGTGGCAGGCGATGCGGCGAGTATGGCGGCTGGGGCAGACCAGGCCAGTGGAGGTGACGTTCTTGTCTCACCGCGATGCGCTTGAAGATTTGGCACTGTCTTTGATGGGCAAGAAGTTGTATGCGGCGCAGTTGCTGTATGGTGACGAAGTCGGCGGCGCGATTGTCGAGAGCGATGACGGCAGCTTCCTCACTGAGTTGGCGCGGGCGGTGGTGGACAAGACGAAGGTCGAGGATTTGTCGGCACTGTTCGCGGATGCGAATCAGGTTGAAGGGGTGAGCACGGCGGAGTCAGTGATCGAGGCTGAGCCGGTGCCGGTGATCAAGGTTACGCCAATCATGCAGCAGGAGTTTGAACCTGCGCCGCAGCCAAGCATCTTGACGATGGAGGCGATGCGCAATCTGGCGAAGAACTGGGGTGGCTTGCGTGGGCGCAAACGTACGGCCAAGCTACAAACACCGCAAATGTCGTTCTTTGGTGAGGAGATGGGTGAGTCGTTGGTGCAGTTGGCGCTGGAAGTTGAGGCATGAACAATGTGAGAGGCCGCAGATCACTTGCGGCCTCTCACATCTGGTTGCTTTTTTGGCTCTTCTTTCGTGTACGGCGAATTCCAATATCAATGGCGATGCATCACCACTCATGACTATCTGAGCGACGATCTCACTATCGAGTTCTTTATTATTTTTCCGCAATGACCCAAAGCGATTCCTAACTCGATATCAACCATCGTATGCACAGAGTTGGATAAAGCTGGGCTGTATTTTTGTCGCCGTTGCTGCTTGTATCTCACCAGTCTTTTTAACTTCCGATTCTGGCTGAATGTTCATGCGGGTCATATCACTCAATCTATCCTCAACACTACCAAGCGACTGCCGTAGTTGGTTCCGCTCGCGCAATGCCGTTCGCATGTAACGATAGGTCATATCAAGGGTTGTATGCCGAAGTGCGGCCTGAACTGCAAACGCATCTTTGTCGGCCAGAAACGACTCGACGGCAAACGTTACTCGAAACATATGGGCAGAGATTGGTGGAATCCCCGAATTCCCAGCCCACCGTTTGAGCATGTGATCAAGCTGGGTCGAGACAATTCGCCCGCCGCGAGTGTGAACGAAAAAGAAACCGGATGCCCGCTTAGGGAGTTGTGATCGCGCTTCGAGATACAGTCGCAACGCAAGTTTGGTCTCTTGGCCAAAAACCAGAACCGCCCCCTTATCCGTTTTGCCCTCACATACTTTGACTGTTGATGCTACCAAATCCACATCCTCATCGGACAATGCGCACAACTCGGATGCACGGATGCCAGTGTCTAACAAAATGCCTCGAATCGCTTGGCCTAGCTTCATCTCGAAATTATTTTGGCCGGCAAAGAATCTCTTGAGAATGATGAGATGTTCGCGCGAGATACGCTGGGTGGGTTGATAGTTTGCTCTTTTACGATATGCAAATCCTTGCGTAGGATTGCCCTCAATGTGACCCGCCTCTATCGCTGCATCAAACAGGCACTTCATATACATCACCACTTTTTTACGGATTGTGGCGCGCCCCATCTTATGTCCAAGCTTTTTGTCTTCCAACGCCTCCACGAACTGCCGAATGTCATTCAGGGTAATTTGGGCAAACATCTTGTCGGGCCACAATTCGACCATGCCATCCACAAATACACCAATAAAAAATGTGATGTCCTTCAAGGAAAGTGGGCTGTTCAATTCGAGCTTTTTCTTGCGTAGAAAATCGGCGACAGGCTTTTGAAGAGAGCGGTGCATTGAGCAATCAGAATTGATTCGTGTCATGCCCTTCGTTCTACAAAGCCTGCTTCAATTTTGCTGTCAGGCTGGGACAGCGGTTGAGACAAACTTGAATATGTCTCAACTGCTGTCCTGCGCACGATGAAAACCACTCGGCAAAGCCATATGTTGTCCGCATGAGCAAATCCAAGCGGAACCGAAAGAGGCGCAACGTGCGTTACAAGGTGGCAGACCTGACCACTATTTATGGTAGCGGTCATGCATTAACCAAAACACCTTGTGCAATCCCCTTATCTGAAACGCATCCCCAACAACTCCCACTTTTTCCGGAGGATGAGGTGCTACCTGTCAGCTCACGCCAATACCAGCGGAGCAAGACAGAGTCAGCGCAATAAAAGTCATCTCACTCGGACTGGATGGCAAACAGGTTATAGAAAGGCTTTATGCGATTGAGGCTTTGATGCTGCGGCGATTGTTCGCAGTGCAGTCTTCAAACGAGGTGAAAGACCATCGCCTTGCTTTTGT
>JAYTNY010000758.1:0-1776 GCA_043748055.1 Roseobacter sp. | reverse complement strand
CGCATAGTTCTCCACCACTTCGCTCACCTGATTGGTCTCGCAGCCCAATCCCACCAACAAATAGGCGCCCACGTTGGGGTGGGTGGCCATGCCCGCCAGTACGCGTTGCAGCAGCGTGTAGTCGTCGCTGCCCACACGGGTGGCGCAGCCCAGGCCATGTGCAATGGCAATCACGCCATCTACGTTGGGGTAGGGGGCCAACTTTTCTGGCGTGAAGTGCTTGGCAATTTGGCGCACGGTGTGGGCGCTGCAATTCACGCTGCTAATGACGGCGATGTAGTTGCGTGTGCCCACGCGGCCATCGGCCCGCTTGTAGCCCATAAAGGTGCGGCGTTGCGCTTCGGGCGTGTAAATCACAGGCTTGTAGTCCATGCTGAAGGCGTAATCCTGCCCAACATCGTGCAGGCTTTGCTCATCGCGGTGTTCGATCCCCATCCCGATGGACATGCCCAGGTTGTGGACATGCACATGCTCGCCTACGCCAATATCTTGCTTGGCATAGCCGATGAATTGGCCGTAGCGCCGCACGATCTCGCCTTTGGCAATAGGCTTGATGGCGAATTTGTGGCCGCTGGGGATGAGCTGACCTGTTTGCAACTCCGCTAAAGCACCTGGCACGTGGGTTACGCGCGTCTCGGCCTGCAACGTCACCTTTGCAATGGCGATGTTGTCATCCGGGTGCAACCGAATCGCTACGTCATCAAACTGCACGGCGCTTGTGGGCGCAGACGAAATTAAATCAATATTTACAGAAGCCATGTTGCCCTCACACTCAAAAGGAGGTCGAGGCTTTAGCCGGATAGTGACCCAACTGCGGCTTTGTTTTGCCGCGAGTTTGTAACCGGCTAAAGCCTCGGCCTCCATTGCTATTAAGCCACTACATTCTCCAAAGTCATTTCGCCCACTGTAATCTGCACCACATCGCCAGACTGCAACGAAAAGTCGCTGCCGGGGACGATGCCAGTGCCGGTGAGTACGAATGCGCCGTTTGGAAAGCTCAACTCTTGGTAGAGGTAGCGCACCAGCTCTTCGGGCTTGCGTTTCATCTGTGTAGTGCTGGTCTCGCCAGAGAAGATGAAGCTGGATGAAGCCTTGCCCACTGCTGCATCCATCGCCACACCGCGTACGTCATCAACCTCACGAGAAATTTGCATGGCAATGCTCAGGCTGTGCAACTCGGCGGCAGCGCACAACTGAATGCCGGGCCCCAGCGCACACGAGCCGTTGTACACCTTGGCCTGCGGCAAATACAGCGGGTTCTCGCCTTCGATGTCGCGGCTGCTCACATCGTTGCCTGCGCAATAGCCAATGATCTCGCCGTGCGCGTTCACCACCAGCGTCATCTCCGGTTCGGGCACGTTCCAGGCGCTATCGGCCCGAATGCGAATGGGCATGCCGTGACCGACGACGCGCCAGCCGTTGGCCTTAAAGAAAATTTCGGGGCGCTCGGCCTCATACACTTTTTGATACACGTCTTTGACGCTGCTCTCTTCTTTGCGTGCGTCGCGGCTGCGCAGATACGTCACGCCGCAAGCCCACACCTCTTGCGTCGCCTCGATGGGCGCGACGAGGGGGGCAGCGGTCTTTTCGCCCACGGCGATGCTTTGCAAAAACTTCGCAACGGCGCTGTTCGGCAGCTCCATCAACAAAGACAAACTAAACGTGGCGGGCAACAAGTAGCCATCTACAGCCCAGCGTGGACCAGCGGCGGTTTGGTGTTTGGTGAGATACATGGGAGGAAGTATGAGGGATGAAGGATGAAGTGAGAAATCAGGG
>JAYTNY010000757.1:0-5526 GCA_043748055.1 Roseobacter sp. | reverse complement strand
TTCCGATGCAACGTTAAACGCCGGTGTTGCGCGCTTTACGTCCGACTTCACCGCGACCCAAGCGATTGAGCGCAATATACAAACCACCGGCAATCTGTTTCGGCCACTGATTACGATGCACACCACCGGCGATGACGTCATCCCGTTCTTTCATCAGGCGCTTTACAAAGCGAAGGTTACTGCGCGCAATCGCAGCACCAACTATGTAGACATCGCCATCCCAAGTTACGGCCACTGCGCGTTTACGCCATTGCAGTTGCAAGCGGGCTTGTCGCAACTGGTGCCGCTGGTTGCTGCCAGCAAGTTTTATCGAGTGGCTTTGCCTGCCATTTTCAAGTAGCGGGGCTGTCACACCCAACTGACATGCCAACCGATGGGTTGGCCGTTGGCGTAGGGCATGAGCGCGTGAAACTGTTGCGGGTTATCGCCAAACACCAGCGGCAAAAAATATTTGTCGCCGGGCCACATCGGTAGAGACGCGCTGCAGCGCGTCTCTACGTCATCGCTACACGCTTTTAGGACATGGCTAAGTTCTACCCATTCCAAGTTGCCTTCATCATTTTTGGAAGCTGGCTCGCCCGTCCAGCCGTCAATTAAGAACACAAAGCCCAGCCAGTCTTCGCCGTTCTTGCCAAAGCCTGGCCAGTTCACGCTGCCGCGTAATGAAATTGATGTGACTTCGATGCCTGCTTCTTCTTTAATCTCGCGCTTCATCCCGCTCACAATGTCTTCGTCGCGTTCCAGCTTGCCGCCCAGGCCGTTGTATTTGCCGAGGTGCTCGTCGTTGGCGCGGGCGTTGCGGTGAATCATCAGCACTTGGTTCGTCTTGCGGTCTAAGATGTAGCCGAGGGTTCCGAGGATAGGGGTATAAGGCATGGTTAATTTACTCATGTTACGCAGCTAGACGTAACCATTTGCGAAAGCATCCTGAGCGCAGTCGAAGGATGCGGCCATGGTGGAGCTTCGCTGGCCTAGCTCGGCATAGTTCGCATCCTTCGACGCGGCGCTGCGCCGAGCGCTCAGGATGCTTTTGGGTGGATTTTTTCTGATGTTGCGTAACGTGAGTTATTTAGCAGACCTCACGCACCGCTGCTTAGCTTGGCGACCATGCTCATTGCGTAAGCGCATAGGTCTTCGATCCACGAGGGAGCCTCACGCAAACACCAGAAGGCGTTTCCCACAGCGTTGTGCATCTCATACAGATAGGATGTGTTGGTCTCAAGTGCCGCAGGGGCGCACCCGGTGTATTTGGCGTAAGCCTGCTTTACGCCTGGCCGGTAGAGAGCGGGTCGTTCATCATCGGCAGGGCCACCCGCTACGAAACGCGCGAAATCGTAGAGCGGGTCACCGGCGAGCGCACCACCCCAATCAACGATGGCTGTAACGGCACCACTGACTGGATCCACGAATACTTCTCTGTCACCCAGATCGCCGTGCAAGAGCGAAGGAGGAATGTTGTCTATCTCCGACACAAGTGCCCTCAACACGTCTTCGGTCATGCTCATAAAATTTGAGGGGAGATAGCCCTCGTGGACAAGCGGCTGACCCCAGGACAGCAACGCGGCACGAAGCCAACTCGACCACGATGGGTAATGTCCACTCAAGTCCGGCTTCAACGTCAGCGGCCCGTAGCCGCGCATCTTTACGCTGTGCAGTAATGCGAACGTATGCCCTATGTCGTCCAGCGTCTTCGCCCTTTGAACATCCGATTGTGTTACAGACTCCCACGGCTGCCCGCTGGCCTTGCTCATCACGAACCAGTCGCGTCCGGGCAGCCGATCGTCACTGCCCTCAGCCAGTATCGCCGGGGCAGGGATGCCAGCCTCTTTGGCGCGCCTTGCCGTGTCTGCTTCTAACCGGACGCTAAATTCTGCTGAGGCTTTGAGCACGACGCCTGCCGGAAATTGTGATGTTGTAGCCTCTACGACGACCCGGTCTCCCCACGTCTGATGAACCTGACTCTCACTAATCTCTCCAAATCGGCCATTCAACACCGTTCGCGCCGCTTCCTGCCAGACTAATTCATGTGGCTGTGCCATAAGCTCTTTCCTTCCTCTTCACTCTAACGCTCACTCCCGATAATGGCACCCTACGCTGCCCTTGTTCTCCCACGCCGCCATCGCCACAATCACCGCTGTGCGCACCGCGTTGCGCAAGCCAATGAGTTCATCCGTCACTTGGCTGTTGCGATAAAAGCCTTCAATCTCGGTCTCCAAATGCCGCAGCTCGCTCAGCGCCCGCTCCAACCGGGCCGTGCTGCGCACCAGGCCCACATAGTTCCACATCATGTGCTGGATGGAGATCATGTCTTGCGCAATCAAGGCCGGGTCCGGCGGCTTCGCGCCCGAATCCACCCACGCCGGTATCGTCTCTGGCCTGGGCGCGGCATCGTCGCTCAATCGCTCTTGGATGTGCTTGGCCGCCCGCACGCCCCACACCAACCCCTCCAACAACGAGGTGCTGGCGAGGCGGTTTGCGCCATGCAAGCCAGTGCAGCTCACTTCGCCCACCGCATACAGTTTGTCCACCGTGGTCAGGCCCCACTCATCCACCCACACACCGCCACAAAAGTAATGCGCGGCAGGCGCAACGGGCACCAACTCGGTTGTCATGTCAATGTCGTGTTGCAAACAGGCTTTATACAAATTGGGGAAGTGGTGCTTGATTTTGTCGGGCTTGATATACGAGCGCAGATCGAGAAAGACGTTTGGCACGCCCTTGTCCAACATCTCAAAGTAGATGCAACGCGAGACCACATCGCGTGGGGCCAGGTCTTTCCACTGCGGCTCGTACTTCTGCATAAACGGCACGCCATCGGCGTGGCACAGCCGCCCACCATCGCCGCGTACGGCCTCGGTGATTAGGAAACGCGGCGCGCCCTGTTTTACAAATGCGGTGGGATGAAACTGGATGAACTCGCTGTTGATCACCCGCGCCCCGGCGCGGTAAGCCATCGCCACGCCATCGCCGCGCGCGCCCTTCGGGTTCGTCGTGTACAAAAAGATTTGGCCCAAGCCACCCGTCGCCAAAATCGTGCGCTTCGCCAGCACGCGCAGCACTTGGCCTGTGTCGCGGTTCAGCACATACGCGCCCACGCAGCTCTTGGGTTCATACATCTGCAACTTGTCCAACGAGTGATGATCCGGCGTCAGCAAATCCACCGCCACGTGCGCGGCAATCAAGTTAATGCGCGGGTGTTGTTTGATGGCGACCATGATGGCGCGTTCGATCTCGGCACCGGTCGCATCTGCGGCGTGCACAATGCGCGGCAGCGAATGCCCGCCCTCTAAAGCCAACGACACATCGCCGTCGCTCTCGTGGTCAAACTCAACGCCCAACTGGTCAATGAGGACTTGCTTGACCAGCCCTGGCCCTTCCTCGGCCAAAATTTGCACCGCGCGTGGGTTGCAGTAGCCCGCGCCCGCATGCTGAATATCTTCGGCCAACAACGAGGGCGTATCGTCGTCGCCCTTGTAAATGATGCCGCCTTGCGCCCAGTTGGTGTTCGTATTGCTAGGGTCGTGGCTGCGCGTAATCACGGTTACGTTCACGCCCGCATCTGCCAAATGCAGCGCCGCCGTGCCTCCCGCAATGCCGCAGCCGATGATGAGGACGTCGGTTTCGATAAGGTCGTTCAAGGTTTTGTGAAGGTGAATGGTGAATAGGGATTGGTGATTAAGTGAATCACCAATCCCTATTCACTAATCCCTCTTTCCGCTCCCACCAATCTTAATCATCCGATCCACCGCATTAAAGGCGCGGATACGAATGTCTTCAGGAACTTCGATGACGTACTTCATCTCTTGCAGCGTGGTCAGCGTGTCTTGCACGGTGATCTCGTTCATGTGCGGGCAACGCACGCTGCACATTCGCAGCATCTCTTTGTCTGGGTTGGCTCCCATGATGTTGTCGGCCATGCTGCACTCGGTAAGCAAAAGAAAGCGCGGGGCTTTGCTCTCGGCTACAACCTTCATCATCTGGGTGGTGCTGCCAGAGTAATCCGAGGCGGCCACCACCTCGGGGCTGCATTCGGGGTGAGACAGAATTAGCACATCAGGATACTGGGCCCGCACATCGGCAATGTCTTGCACCGTAAATTTCTCGTGTACCTCGCAGCGGCCATGCCAGCCGATGAATTCGTAATCGAGGTTGGCGTCTTGTGCGGCGGCGGCCTTCGGCTGCTTGCTGGGGAAAATAATGCGGCGGCCCGTGTCGCGTGCAATGTTGCTGGCCAGGTATTCATCCGGCAAGAAGATGATGGGCCCATCGCCCAGCGACTGCACCACTTCGACCGCGTTGCCGCTGGTGCAGCAAATGTCGGTCTCGGCCTTTACATCGGCATACGTGTTGATGTAGGTGACGACGGGCACGCCCGGATACTTGGCCTTCAGCTTGCGCACATCCTCTGCCGTAATGCTGGAGGCCAGCGAACAGCCCGCTTTCTTGGCCGGAAGCAGCACCGTCTTCTTCGGATTCAAAATCTTCGCCGTCTCCGCCATAAAGCGCACGCCACAAAACACAATCACATCTTTGTCGGTCTTGGCTGCTTTGCGGCTCAGCTCCAGCGAATCGCCCACAAAATCGGGGATGCTGTGGAACAGCGTTGGCTCCATGTAGTTGTGGCCCAAAATCACCGCGTTGCGTTCTTTCTTTAGCACGTTGATTTGCGCCGCCAGCTTGGCCTTGTGATACAACTCGGCGTCCGGCACAACATCGCTTAGTTTAGCTTTCAAGGCCTCGTACATCTCGTCGTGGTTTGTAATCTGACTGGTTTCAGTTGCCATGATTTGTTTAATTTTATTAGCCCTCTTGCAAAAGTAGGGGCGTTGCATGCAACGCCCCTACGAGCGCCGCGTGCGAATGGACTTTTGCAAGAGGGCTATTGAATCTCTACTCTCGAATGCGCTTGCGCGGCGAAAGCAACGCAATGTCCGCCGCCAACTGTTTCACCGCGCCATCATACTGCGCGATGAGTTCGGGCAGCGGCCAAATGCGCAGGTTGCTGTCCAACAATTGCATGGCGGTTTGTGCTGCGCCCGTCATCAGCGTCAGAGCAAATTCCAAATCATCTTGCGTGCGTTCGCACACAAACGGGCAGTAGGCTTGCATGGCCTGGGCGGCGCGAATGCCCAACTGCGCCAGCTCTTGCGGGCCATCGCACAGCAGCTTGTAGCCCTGCAATTGCTGCCCCGTTTCGCGCAGCCTCACAAACTCGCCGATGGCTTGTGCGTCTTCATCGGCAATGGCTAAAAAGCGTGCGTGGGTTGCGGCCATTGTTGCTTGCAAAGTGTGCGAGGCGGCTTCGGCATCGCCCACTGCACCCAACATCAACGTTACGTTTGTGGTGGCCTGGGCCAACGCCGCAGCCAACGCGCCGCTAACCGCAACCGCCGCGCCCGCCTGGCAGTGGTTGGCCCCTGCAATATCACCAATGGCTTCTGAAATGGTTTGTTCAATCATGACTAAATTTCCCTGCACCAGAGCCGCGATCAAAAAACAGGTTTCTTTATGAAAACTGGGTTGTGA
>JAYTNY010000756.1:0-6127 GCA_043748055.1 Roseobacter sp. | reverse complement strand
GTCATGCCCATCGGCTCGTTGGAGCAGCACGGCCACCATTTGCCGGTGCTGACCGACAGCATGATTGGCAGCGAGATTGCGCGCCGCACCGAGGCCGAGCTGGGCGATGCCGCGCTATTTTTGCCCATGCTGTGGGTCGGCTCATCGCATCATCATTTGCCCTTTGCCACCGTCAGCCTCAGTGCATCGCTGTATGTCGAGGTTATTAAGGAGATGGTGGAGAGCGTGATGGCGGCGGGCTTCAACCGCATCTTTTTACTCAACGCGCATGGCGGCAACGAGGTGCCTGCCTCGCTGGCGTTGCAACAGCTTCAGCTAAAGCATTACCAAGACCGGCCCAATCTGTGGCTCACGTTCAGCAGTTGGTTTGGCGGGGTCATTGGCGATGAGATGTCGAAGATCGAATCGCTTGAGCAAAAGTTTGTGACGCATGCCTGCGAGGTGGAGACCAGCGTTATTTTGCGTGTACACCCGCAGTTGGTGAAGATGGAGCTTGCGCATGGCGCGCACTACGCTTATCCCTCCGAGTTTTACACGCCCGATTACAGCGGCCCGCAACGCGTCAGCGCTTTTCGCTCGTTCGCGCAGTTCACCAAAGATGGCGCGCTGGGCTACCCCGAACGGGCCACCGCCGAGAAAGGCGAGCAAATTATTGCAATGGCGACGCGCGAGATTGTGAAGTTTGTGCGCGAGTTCGCCACCTGGCAGCCGCTGCAACCGAATTGAGGTGAAACGCAGCGATTCCTATCGCCAGTGCCTGGCACTTGATGTTCTATGCAACACACCTTGCCACCTGCCCCCACTGATTGGGCGACTCAAGCGGATTTGCAATCTCTTCGTTGGGACACTGTGCCCAGCCTGCCCGCCTTGGTGCTGGCCGATGGCAGCAGCCTGGCCCATTGGCAAACCCGCGCCAAAGCCTGCGCCAACGCAACAATGCTCTACGTTCACTTTGAGTGTGACGACGCTGACATTTGGGGCCACTACACTCAACGCGACGACCCGATTTACGACGAGGAAGTGATCGAGCTGTTCATCGGCCCCGGCGAGGCTGACCCTACTGATTACTTCGAGTTCGAGATCAGCCCCAACGGCGTGCTATTTGATGCGCGTATTCGTAATATGCTTGGGCGCAACGATGGGCGCTTGGGTGTAGACACCGCGTGGGATTGCGATGGCTTGCGCTGGCACGCCGCTTGCGATGACGCCCATCAGTTTTGGCAAGCGACGTTGGCAATTCCCTGGCGTTCGTTGTTGGGTGATGGCGTTGCCGATGTGCCCAAAATTTGGCGAGCCAATTTCTATCGCATCGAGCGACCGCGCAACAGTGCCCCCGAATTTAGCGGCTGGTCAGCCCCGCTCACGCCCATCGCCGATTTTCATCGGCCCAGTCGCTTTGGCACTTTGATCTTGCCGTAGCGTTGTTTGGGCGAGCAAATATTTCATCTTCCCGAAGGTTGAACTTGCAAGAATTAGACTCTTTTGCACAATCTTCGGGAGGATTCACTCACGCCTACATGCGCTCCACGCGTTCCACAGCCAACACAAACAGCGTAACACCGCCTACTTCGAGGGTGGTTTCTTCGGGCGCTAAACCAATCGTCACATCGCCGTGTGAATACGTGGTTTTGGTGCGCCGTCCTGCCACGCGTTTTAGCAAAGTGGCAGCGTGCCAGGCTTGGTTGTCTTGTAGCCCAATCAGCAGGGTGCTGTTTTCTTTGTGCAGCCAGCCGCCTTGCGTTGCAATCTTAGTGACGCGATAGCCCGCGTGGGTGAGTGCGTCCATGACTTCCAGCGTGTCGTCGGCTTGAACAATGGCCATCAGCAGCTTCATCCCCAACATTGTGACACGACTGTTTTGATGATGCAGTAATGCTGTGATGCTGTCACTCAGTGAGACAGCATCACAGCATTACTGCATCATCTCCATTTGACAGTCCACGCAACCGTATGCTTAAATCCGATTGCGTGCATACGATTGCATAGCCGAAAACACATGAGCCGAGCGAAGAATGGGCAGCCCACACGAATCACCATCACCATGAAGGATGTGGCGCGTTTGGCAGATGTATCGCAAAGCACGGTCTCGCGGGTGCTCAGCGCATCGCCCTCCACCGCAGTCCCAATCAGCGAAGAAACGGCCCAGCGCATAAACGACGCCGTAAAGCAATTGGGCTACTACCCCAACTTAACGGCGCGGGCGCTACGCAGCCAGAAGACGCACATGATCGCGATGATGATCGCCGACATCGCCAACCCGTACTACCACTTTATGGTGCGCAAGGTGCAAGAGGTGGCGCGCCAGCACAACTACGATGTGCTGATCTCGATCTCGAACCACGAGCAGGACAATGAACTGCACTTCATCGAAGCGATGATGCGCCGCCCGGTAGATGGCGTAATCTTGACGCCCTATCACCTGACGGATGTAGAACTGAGCAAGTTGATTGAGCGCACGAATGTGCCGGTGACGGTGCTGAGCCGACGATTCACGAGCACAGGCGTAGATGGCATTTACTCGGATGACGGGCTGGCGGTGTATGAGGCCACGCAATGGCTGATTCGAGAGCGCAAGCACGAGCGCATCGCGTTTATTGGTGTGCCTGGCACGCGGCCCGGCGAACGACGGATGCAGGCGTTTTTGAAGGCAATGAAAGAAGCGGGGTTGCCGGTGCCAGCCAAATACCAAAAAGGCGGTGACTTTGGTTCGGAGGCGGGTGAGAAAGTGATGCGCGAATTGATGGCGTTAAAGACGCCGCCCACAGCGGTGTTTGCGTGCAACGATTTGATGGCGCTAGGCTGCATCGCCGTGGCCCAAGACCTGGGCTTGCGTGTGCCAGAGGATGTGGCAGTGATGGGGTTTGACGATATCCCAGAGGCTGCACGGATGCGCCCACGTTTGACGACGGTGGCGCAACATCCGTTGGAGATGGGGGAGAAGTTGGCCCAGGCGTTGTTCGAGCGCATCGAAGGCAAGGTGTCTGGCTCGGCCAGGCTGCTAGAGGTGCCGTGCAAATTGATGGTGCGAGAGTCTGCATAAATTATTTATGCAGTTGCGAGGTAGTTACGAGATGCCGATGAACTGCCGCCCGCGCGAACGGGCTTCAGCACATCGGCAGGGTCTCTTTCACTCCTAAAACCGGGGTAGGCCAAAGGAGCTTTCAGAGGAGGTGATTTTAGCTAGGTTGAGTTTGAAAACATGCATCGATCGTTAATCCATTCATGTCTGTTTCTATATCTGTTCGCAGAATTTTGATTTGAATCGTTCGTTTGTTTACCTGGAGGTAACCCATGAAGACCGAGAAGAAGATTATTTCCCGCCGCAAGTTTATGTTTGCGACTGGCACCGCCCTGGCCGGCGCAACATTGGCGGCTTGCGCAGCCCCACAAGCGGCAGCCCCAGCGGCAGCGCCTGCTGCACCCGCAGCCCCGGCGGCGGAAGCACCGAAGGCGACCGAAGCCCCCGCCGCCCCAGCACCGGCACCTGAGCCGACCGTGGCCGTGGGTGAATACGGCACCGGCACTCCCACCGTCATTTGGCACGGCCTGGGTGGCGCAGATGGCGCCGTGTTTGCGCAAATGTTGGCCGACTACGCCAAGACCAACAGCACAGCAGTCCGCTCGGAGCAGTATGGCTGGGATGTGTTCTTTCAAAAGTACCCCACCGCCGTAGCTGCTGGCACGCCCCCGGATTTCTCCATCTTCCACGCAGCCGAAGTGCCGCAGATGGCGGGTCAGGGGATTACGATGCCGTTGGACGACACGTTCTACGCTGCGACCAAAATCGACAAGACCGACTTTAGCCCCGCCGTGATGGATGTGTTGACCGCCGATGGCAAAGTGATGGCGGTGCCGTTCGACAACCACGGCTGGAATTGCTACGTCAACACCAAGTTGATGGAAGGCACGGGCTTTAGCGCCGAAAACATGCCCAAGAACGCCGATGAGTTCTTGAAGTATGCGATGAAGGTGACGGTGGACGACGCGGGCAAGCATGCCGACGAGACTGGCTTTAACCCAGACAAAGTGAAAGTATGGGCGTTGCACTTCTCGTGGCCGCGCTTCACCATGCCCAGCACCTGGTTCCAGTACAACGCTGGCAAAGGCGGTCAGTTTGACCCTGCCAACAAGAAGGCACTGCTCGACAGCGAGAAGAGTGTGGCCGCTGTGCAGTATTGGCACGATTTGATGTACAAGCATCACGTGGTGCCCCCGGCTCTGCCCGGCCAGCCCTCCTCGTATGACCTGTTCAAGACCAACTCGTTGGGCATTATGTGGGATGGCACCTGGAGCTTGGGCTTCTTCAAGGACAACCCGGAGATCGAGAAGATCACCAAAGCTGTGACGATGAACTCGCTCGCCCCCGATGGCGGTGGCGGCCAGAAGATTGACTCGCACATTATGAGCATCCCGACCGGCGCGAAGCCGGAGCAAGTGGATCGTGCAGTCAAACTCATCAAGTGGCTTTCGGACAACGGCAAGACCTGGGCCACTTCGGGCCAAATTCCGGCACGCTTGTCGGTGCAGAAAGACCCGGCTGTGCAAGCTATTTGGTCGGTGAAAGCCGCCTCGGAAGCCTTTGCCAAGCAGGGCCACACCGAGACACCTCACAAGGCGTTCATCGAGTTGCAGACCGCTTGGGAGACAGGTGTGAGCGCGGCGCTCTCGAACACTGCCCCAGTGAAAGACGCACTCGGCGCGGCTGCCAAAGTGATTCAGTCCGTGTTGGATCGCGGTTAATCCAGTAATTAGGGATTGGTGATTGGTGATTCAGCTTACCAATCCCTAATCCCTAATCCCTAATCACTTCTTCTGTCTATGGCTGCATCACAAGTTCTCCCGCGCCGGGTAACGGCTAGTAGCGATACGATGCGTCGGTTGCGTAAGCAACTGCCGAACTATTTGTTTATCCTGCCGCATCTGGTGCTGTTCGCAATCTTTCTGGCCTGGCCTATCTTTCGGGGTATCCAGATCAGTTTGTATGATTGGAAGATCATGTTGCCGCCAGACAAGCAGGCGCTTATTGGCCTAAAAAACTACAACGAGTTGTTATCTAACCCGTTGTGGTGGACGGTGCTGGGCAATACCGTGCGCTTCGCCATCATGACGATGATTGGCAACGTGGCGCTGTCTTTGGGCGTGGCGGTGGCGCTCAAGCAGGCCTTTAGGGGCCGCAATCTTTTTCGCATCCTATTCTTCGCCACGTCTATCTTGTCGGTCTCGGTGCTCAACATTGTGATGGGCCGTGTGTGGGATCCATTGCGTGGGCTGCTGAACTACTTTTTGGTAGATGTGTTTAACCTGCCGCGCGTTCAGTGGTTGGGCAATCCGCTCACGGTGCTGCCCGCCTTGTCGGCCACAACCATCTGGTGGTCGTTTGGCTTCCCCATGCTGGCGTTTCTAACTGGCCTGCAAAACATACCGGATTCGATTTACGAAGCTGCCAAGATCGACGGCGCAGGTGGGCGACAAACCTTTACCAAAATTACCCTGCCGCTGATTACGCCGACTATGTTGTTTGTGTTGGTCACCCAGTTCATTGCCCACATGCAAATGTTTGCCCAGGCCTATGTGCTTACCGGCGGTGGCCCTGGCAACGAGTCGCGCTCGGTGGTTATTTACTTGTATGAGACCGCTTGGAAATTCTTCAGGCTGGGCTATGCCTCATCTATCGCTGTGGCGCTGGCGGTCATCATGATTGTGGTGACGTTTATTCAATTCTTTTTGTTGCGTAATCGCACCGATGCTTAACGCGGGGAGATAGATATTTTCAAATGGCTGTAAACACGCTTTCATCTCCTTCACCCATCACCCGCCGCCCACGCATTCGTTTCAACGGGCAAACAGTTTTTTTGTGGGTCGCACTCGGCTTACTCACAGTGATTTTGATTGCGCCGATTACGCACATGATTGCGATGGCATTTACGCCCGAGCAAGATCAGTTGCTGTTCCCCCCGCGCTACTTTCCGTTGCGCCCCACGTTCGACAACTTTGAGCACATCTTTGCCGATAAAACGCTGCCGATTGCGCGTTGGTTCTTTAACAGCGTGTTGGTGGCTACGGTCACCACGGGTTTGATTTTGTTCTTGTCCTCGCTCAGCGCCTACGCCTTTGCGCGGCTGGAGTT
>JAYTNY010000755.1:0-18541 GCA_043748055.1 Roseobacter sp. | reverse complement strand
CCCCGTTGCCACCTTGTGTCCAGTCATCGGTGACGACCACGTTGCTGGCGTCGGCAGCGCCCAGGTTGGCGTATTCGATCTGCCACACTACTTTGTCATTGGCCGTCGTTGCCGTAATCGGCCCACCCGCATCCGTGCGCATAGCCCCGCGCTTGCGGATGGCGACATCGGCCACCGGGTCTGGCCGCCATAAGTAATCCTCGGTCTCACCGGTCACAAATGGCGGCGCAATGCCGCGCCCGTCGCCATAGTTAAAGCCGTTTAGCACCAGCGGCTTATTGGATGGCGCTTCGCTCAGCGTAAAGCGCAACCAAGACGGTTTGTTCGCATCGGCCAACGGCCACGGCACCAAACGCGTGGGCACGTTGATGACATGCAGGCCCGCGCCTAACGCACCAATGCTGATGGCGTGATCGATCACGATATGCTCGAATGCAGGGCGGTTGCCATCGGTGCCGGTCGGGCATGGCTTCACATCGGCCCAATCGCCGTCGCGGTTGCCATCCACCCAAACATTGAGGTAGCCCGTGCCATTGCCCACGTGCGCCGCAAAGAACGCCGCCGCGTTAGGGCCAATAAACACCTGCACCGGAATCGTCGTCGTGGCGCAATCGCTAAAGACAATCTTGCCCACGCGCACGCCATCGTCCTTCAAATCGTTGTCCGAGTTATTGGCAGGCGGCACGATGTTACGCACGCCATCCTGGTCTGGCCCCACATCAGCCTCAGCCTCGATGCTGAACTGCTGGCCGAGGTGAAACGGATGCGGGTTGCGGTGCAACGGCCCCTGGTCTGCGCCCGTTGCTGCATCGAACACGGTGGGGAAATTGGCCTGTACGCCGGGGTAAGCCGCCATGTTGACGCCGAAATGATTCGTGCTGTCCGGCGCATCACCCAGATCGTGACAATGCACACGCAGAATGACAACGTTGGTTTGGCCCTTCGGCAGTGTAGGCGGCAAGTTGAACTCGGAGACGTTGACCAATGTTCCAGGCACCGCTGTGTAAGTCGCCACGTTGGTAATCACACGGCCAATGTCGCAGCGCGCGGCCACATGCGCCGGAATGTCTAACGTCGCCGTCAAGCCAGGGCCAACTGCGATACGTCCCTTCGCCACAGACGGGTTGCCGCTATCAGTGCGCAGGCCATCGGGCATCTCGTCCTTCACAAACACCACGGCTGGCTCTGCGCCGTTGTTGCGGGCGGTGATGCGGAAGATGAGATCGTCGTCGGGCAGCACGTGCTGGTCGGTGGTCGCTGGCCCAGTCAACACATCGCTGATGCGAATCACCTCTTTCTTCACATCCACGTTGGGTGGCGGCGAGCAAGCCGCGCTCAGCACAACCGCGTCGCTAATCACATTGCCATCCGTATTAAACGCGCGCGCCGTGTTGGTGAATGTTTTGTTTGCGCCCACGCACGGGTTGACGCGAACCGGCACCACGATGCGCATCTTTGCGCCGGGTGAAAGCTCGCCCGTCCAATGCACCACGCCGTTGTTCAGCGTCGCGCTCAGCGGCGAGACCGTGCCGGTCAACACATTCAGGCTCAGCGGCCCGGCAAAACTCACCTCGCTCGGCAGCCGGTCTTTCAGGCTGGTGATGGCGCTCTCGGTGCCGCCCACATGCTCCAAGTCGATGCGGTAGTTCACCGGGTCGCCGCCGTGCAGGTTGGCGGGCGCAATCGCGGTCTTGTTGATGGCGAGTGTGCCGGGGTTATTGGCCTCGCCCAAATCTTGTTTGTAGTCCTCGCTCTCACCAAACAAAAAGGCATCGGGCGGGTTGAGGCCACGCCCATCTGGCAAGGCCAAGCTGCCCGACAGCACGATGGACGGCGCAACGGCTGGCACGCCCGTGAGCGAAAAGCGCAACCAGTGCGGCTGCCCCTCGGTCGTGTTCATCACCCGCTTGGTGAAAACCGTGAAATCAACATGCCCACCTGCTGGCACGAGAAACATGTTGATCGGTTGGTTCTGCACAATCCACTCGTAGCGTTGAAGAACTTGCGGCTCAAGCTCTGGTTGCAACGGCAAGATGTCATTTGGGTCAAGCGGATCAACCAGCGGGCAAGTGCCATCGTCGGCCCAATCGCCATCGCGGTTGCCATCGAACCAAACGTTGAGCAGCATGACGGCTGCGGGTGGCGGTGGGATGGCGTCTCGGCTGATGCGGACTTTGAGCGGGACGACGCTGCAATTCTTCAGGCGTACGCCCTTGTTCAGCCAGCCGTCGTCGCCCAGGTCGTTGTCGCTGTTATCCAGGCCGCCGTGCAAAATGTTCAACACGCCATCGGCATCGGGCGCAAGGTCAGCGTCGGTCTCGCCCGTCGAGGTCAGCCCCAGGAACACCCGGTTGGGGTTGATGTGTTTTGGCCCGGCTGCGCCAAACGGCAGCGTACCCTCCCACACCGTCGGGAAGCGGCCTGGCACACCTGGGTAGGCCGTGTTCACCGCCACACCGGGGTGGTTGTTCACGCTGTCGGGCGCGTCGCCAAAGTCGGGCAGCGTAGGTGGCACCTGGGCATGGGCCTGTGGCAATGTCTTGCCAATGGATGGCAAGGCGATAGCGACTGCGAGCGCCATCACCAGTGCCGAACGCATACCGTGTTTAAGTATGCTGGCTGGGATTCTGTTTTTCGTTTTCATGTTTGGATTCCCCCTTGAATTTCTACTCGCGATGTTTGCGACGATGAAAGCCTGCTGTGAGCGTAGCGAGTGATACAACCTGTGGTGTCTCGGTCTTTCATCAATGCGTATCGCTTGGTCAGAGTGTAAAAATCGGGGAATCCAAACTCAATCGCGTTTCTCCCACACATGTGCGCAAAAGTCCCATGTTGATGGGAGAAAAGTGACATGAAACCTGCGCAAGCGCCTAACGCGCTCAGAGCGCGTTAGGCGCTAATCGTGCCCTCTTTTACCTGCCACCTCATTACTCCAGCAACTTCAGCGATGCCAGATACGTCGCTACATCAGCGGCACTCACCTGGCCACGCACGCCCAGCACGGTTGTTTGGATGAGGCGGTTGCCAGCGAGATAGGCTCGCGCCCGCACCACGACGTGCTGGCCGCCAATCATTGTGCTGCCCTCAAAATCGCACCCAGGGTTGCCATCCAGCTCAATCAGCATTTGGCTGTCGAGCGTCGCGCCCACGTTGTCCATCGTGTTTTGCACGGCGACATGCAGCATTTGATCAGTGTTGGCCGAGACATCGTTGCAACTGACAACATACGTGCTGTTGCCCACCCTGGCGGTGTAACGCATGATGCCGAGCGCAGTGTCTATTTCTTCTTTTGGCTCGCTTGGCATCTGCACTACAAGGCCGCACCTAGCCAACGAGAATTCTTTGAAGTTCGGGCGGGCGCAGCCGCATCCCACAAGCAATAGCGCAAGCAAAGGCACAAGGCTCTTACGATATTTGTAACTCACCTTGCACAGTTTGCTCATTACTCAAGTAAATCCGTCAAGTCATACGTCCGAAGCCACAATGAAGCCATGTCATTCTGAAGGCGCGGGCACAAACCTGAGCTTATCCGCGCAAAACTGCGCCTGAAGAATCTCTACGGCGCTCTCTTGCAGGTTAGGTTTGGGAGAGATTCCTCGGGCGCAGTTTCGTTTGAGCGTACGTAGGCACAGAAGCGCCCTCAGAATGACCGTGTCACGCCTCGATACAGGCGAGGCAGTGCATGAGGTGAGTCTGTAACGAACCATCTAGCGCTGCACCCAGGGTAAGAACGCTTTGGTTTTTGACTCGGCTGGCGTGGGCGTCGGTGTTTCGGTTGGCGCAGGTGGTAGTGTCGGTGTGGGCGTCGGCGGCACGGGGTCTAGCACAGGTGTTAACGCGCCTGGGCGCAGCTCCACCCACGCCGCCGTTGTCCCTGCTGGCACGGTCGTGGGTGTTGCATCCAACACAAAGCTGTTAAACATCTCTGGCGTAATTGCGATGTCTATCCGCACAATCTTCTGCCAGGGCAAGGTTGCTGGCGCACGCCAGAACAGCGGAAACCGTAGCGCGCCGTTGGCATCCACCGTAACCGTATTCGACGGCATCGGTGTGGACGCACCCGCCAGATACAGCTTGAGCATATCGGGCGTGAGCGCTACGGGTTGTTCCACCAAGTGTTGTGTCGCAGTAGAGAACACACTCAACGTCATCGTTGCGGCCATCGTCATGGAAAAGGCAAATACTTTATGAGGGCTTGTCAGCTCGTTTCGAATATCCAGACTGAGCAACGCCGTGTCGAAGCGCGCTGGGTTGTGCGCATAGAAATCACCCAATGCAAACGGAACATTAACGGCGCTTCCGTTTTTGCCGAGCGCGCTACGCCCGGCGCGAAAGCCCTGGCCTGCTGCATCCACCAAACGCGCTTCGAGCGAGAACTTCTTTGTCGAAAGCAAATTTGTGAGGGTCAAACCGGAGAGTTGAATGCGCGAAATCGTCGGCGACGTAGGCGGCAGTGCAGGTGTGACTGCTAGTGCTTCGACCACAAGGGCGGCATGTCCGCGCAAACCCGAATCGTTTGCGGCGACGGCGTAGACGATGTAGCGCCCCGCCACCTCGTAAGCATGCGTCACATCCAGTGTCGGTTGGCCGGATGGCAAGGCGTGGTGCGTTACCCGACCATCACCCCAATCCACCGCAACAGGCCGCGCCAAACCACCGGCTACATCTTCAGCATCAACGATGCTGAGGGTGAGCATGATCGCAGCTCCGCTTGTGGTTGCGCGCAGACTAAGCGTGGGCGGTTTGCCCAGCATCTCGCCGCCATATTTCCCTGCCGTAGTCGCTTCACCTGCGAGTGGCACCGCCAATAACGCATAGTCCTGCAACATCAGCAGGCGCTTAAGAACGGCGATCCAATGCGGATCGAGGACGCTCGATAAGGCTTGAACGGGATCGCCCACGCCAGCCAGATACGCATCCTTCTCGGCCTGCGTCCATTTGCGCGATTCCACGTAGGCAAGCCTGGCCGCCAGATTGGGCACGCCACCGAGGACGCGCGCCACCCCCAAAAGCTGTGCTGCATTCGCCCACGATGCGCTTTCGTTCAGGTTGCCCGCCAAGTCGTTTATACGAAGCGCTGTGTTGGTGATGTCTATCGGTGTGTTCGTAAAATCGCGCCGCCAGCCCACGCGGCCACGGTTGGTGAGCGCTTCGGCAAGCGAATGAAACGGACGTGCATCCGGCGTGCTGGTGTTATAGCTTTCCAGATAGGTGCGCACTTCATCTTGCACCTTCGTCGCGAAGTAGCGCGCACGCTGGTCAATGGCGCGTGGGTCGGTGAGGTAGTCCTTGTCGAGCGCCTGTTGCGGTTGAATCGCACGGGCGGTGTTACCCAATGCTGCACTTGCAGACGCCGTTTTTACACACTGCGCAATGTGAACGCACAGTTGGGGGATGAACAAGCAGGAATCTCCCGGTTCAATGCTGTCGGGGTCAATGATGAACGTCAGCCCAACCGGTTTCGTGCCCTCGCCATACGTGCTGGTGTTGCAGTTGATGACCGGAAAGCCGATATATGAAGTTCCACAACCACCCCCGTTCCTCGGACTGTAGCAACACTGAAAACAATCCCGGTCGCCGCAGTTGCGAGAAAACGGCGTAAAGGTGCTGGCCAGGCCAGCCAGCGTCGGCATCGCCTCGGTCAGCACATCCCATACAAGCTGGCACCAATCGAAAGGCGCGAAGCCCGGAAATCCCTGGTCACATTCTTCGGGCGTGCGGCCTGTAGTGATGCAGTCGAGATAGTCATCAATGATGTCATCGAGGTTGGGTGGATTCTCGGACGACCACGGCTCGGCTGGAGGTAGGGGTGGCAAAGGCGGGCCAAATTGGCTTACCCTATTACTGAGTCGGCCCCCAGTTAAGGCCGTGCGCGTGCGAATGCTGGCGACAAACACCCCGACCGCACTTGCACCCATCCAGCGCAACAGGCTGCGCCGCGAGATCATGGCCGCTGCGCGCGTCAGCGCATCAAACTGTTGCGAATTCATGGTGCACCTCCTCCCTCACGTGATTGCTCGGAGCAATGACCGCTTCAATCTCTGTACGCACTGCCGCTGCGCCATGCACCACAGTCTTGGCTAGCGCGCCATCGACATCTATCCACGCCGCAGCAGGTGTGCCGCGCAAGCCAAACAGCGTCATCGTGCTCCAATCTGGGTCTACCAACAGCGTGGCCTCGGCGGGCAATTGATGGCGCAGCTCCTCGCTTTCGCTGATAACCACGATCGTAGGAACGATGATCGTAGGAACGATTGCGGTATTGGCTGCAAAGAGGTTGACCAGTGGCGCATCGTGCAAGCGCGCAATCAGCGGGCGGCAGTGGCCGCAGTTCGCATCCAGAAACAAGAACAGCACTTGCATGCCGCGAAATTTGTGCAGATCAAACGGGCGACCGTGCGCGTCGTTCAAACGCAACAGGGGCAGGGCTGCGCCCACTTGCAGCGGTTGGGGTTGGGTGGATGGCGCATCGGTTGGGGTTTGCTCTAGCTGTTCGATGCGCAACAGCAAGCGCCCATTCTGGCGTGTGAGGTGCAATAACCAGATTGCGCTGAGCGCAGCCCAAGCCATCGCCACAAGTGATGACAGGGAGATTGCTTGTTGCGGCAAGCTATTCGTTGTACGCAGCACAACCAAGCCAATTGCAAGCGCCATCAACAGCCCATTGCGCCCCACACTTTCCCAACTGATGGGTGATTGAGTGAGCGCGCCAAAGCACGCACACGTTGGGCGCTTGCCTCGCAACAATTGCCCGATCAGCGCCAACGTAAACACCGCCAACAAGATCAGCGCGCCCAACAGGCCTGCGGCCTGCATGGGTGGATACGCCAACAAGATCGCAATTGCTATTTCTGTTAAGGCTAAAGCAATGACCAACGGCTGTGCCCAGCGCTCCGGCACGCCAAAGTCGGTCAGGCCTTTGCGAGCGCGATTGAGGTCGCGGAACTTGGTGGCACCCGCCAGCGCAAACACAACCAGCACACATCCGTTGCCGAGCCAGAGCAAGGCTTGGGCAAAAGTAATAGAAGGCAACATATCAATTTCTCCAATCAATAATCCCTAATCACCGATTCACTCACTGCCCACGTGCAGGCAGGGTGATGAAGTAGCGCGCCGCGCCAGACTTGGCAAGCGCCTTCGGTGTCATGCGTTCAAGTGGTTCGCCATCGGCGCTCCAGGCTTCGTGCAGCAGGTTGCCCAACACAGGTGCGGGCAGCAGGCCCCGCAGCCACCGACCCACGATGTGCGGCACAAGCACGATGCGTTTGGCGGCACGGGCACTAAACGCAAGCAGCCCCGGCAACGTAATGATGCTGAGCGACGGGGTCGATATGGTCAGTTCTTGTTTGAGTTTCATGTTGGGTTCCTCCTGGAGCCTGACAACACTCTAGGCATCAGCCTGCTCAAACTCAATCACGTTTCTCCCATGCCCAAACAGAAAAGTCCCAAGTTTGAAAAACAAAAACCCCCGACTTCGCTAACGAAGTCGGGGGTGAGCGCAGAATGTATCAAGCGTATCTCGGCAAATCTTTATGATCCGCGTGTTCGCTACTCGCCCCCAGAATTTCTAGGCGGATCAATCATGAGCCAATCCAGCGTGAACGCCTGGTTCACCGCACCAATAGAGACGTTAAACGGCGATGGAATGCCCAGGGGAATGTTGAGTGTGGCCGAGCCGATTGGCGCGCCGTCTTTTGAGTGACGCACATTCTGCTGGGTCGGCGGCTTGGTGTAACGGGTGCTAACTTCGGTGAAGGTGCCACACGCGTAATTGGTGCCGCTTTGAAACGTATTGCTGCCGTAGCGGCTGCTGAGCAGCATGTTGCACGCAGCGTTGGTTTGGACAGTAAATGACAAGGGTGTGCTGTTGGCCAGCGTGTGCATCCGGTTGGGGTTGGGGAAGCTGGCGTATGCGCTGACGCCAAAACCTTCGGGTTCGGCGGGCGATGTCGGCAGCCCATCGCATTGCAAATACGCATTGCCCGCAAACACCCCGTTGCCGCCGCCAAATACGCTGCTGCCTGCGGTGGGGTTGATGACCGCACAATTTTTTGAGGTATAGACCACCCCGCCACCCTGCATCTCGGCCAGACACCCCAGGGCCGTTGTCGTCGAAGTCGGATGATCGAAATTTAAGACAAACGTCCAATTGCCTTTCGGTGGCCTCGCCAGGTTCCCGTTTATTTTGCACAGGTTAATGTTGAACCCCTGTTGTGTGCGCCGACCCGGCGCTTGCAAGCTAGGCGTGTTTGCCTGCACCGCTGTTGCCGAGGCCGACCCAGCCATCAGCGCCCCCGCCAACGCCATCAGGCCAGCCAACCGAAACACCTGCGACAGATTACTTAATTTATGAGACATTGAATTTCCTCCTACTCGCTATAGTGACCGCGTCATTTCCCTAAATTCCCCTGACTTGCTACCCAGTCTGGCTAGCGCGCGGATGACGCGAATTTGGCGGATAAACGCAGAATATTGCAGTGATAGTATCCAGAAGGTAGCAGATAAAGAAACTTGAAAAGTCCCATTTTTTTGAGACATTGTCCCAACTCCACACCCCTCTAGGAGAACTCGTGATATGAACTCGGCAAAATCTCGCTCGGCTGCGACAAACAAGCGCGAAGCCGTGCAGGACGGATTCATGACGACTCTACGGCAGGCACTGGAGCATGTCGGGGATGCAGATTGGCTCAAAACCCACTCGCCCCTCGAATCTGTGTTGGCCGCAGGCGGAGACAGACCCAATCCTTCTGCAGCGGCCCTCCCCAACATCGGCATCAAAAAATTGGATGACCGCCTGCACTTGATTTGGCAGGAGTGGGAGGCGCGCCCCAAGACGCACATGCAAACGCTGTTGTGGCTGGCCGTGCGGCAGGTGCCTGCGGATAAAGACTTCAGCCATGCCGCGTTGTTGCTGCTGACGTACTTTGATGACCCGCGCCCCAAACAGGGCCAACTCATCGGCGAACTCGCACTCGGCAAGTCCACGTTCTATCGGCATCTGGATGCCGCCGTTCAAAAGCTGGAGAAAGCATTGATCGCGCAGTTGCGCGTCTCGCTGCAATTGGAGATGCCAACCGCACGACCGTTGATCGGGCGCGATGATCTATTGCAAGCCTGCTTTGCCCAGTTGCAACAAGGGGGCGTGGTGAGCGTGGTGGGGGCCAGCGGTCTGGGCAAAACGGCCTTGGGCGCACAACTGGCCGAGCTGTGGCGTGGCCCTCAGCACAATCAGCAAGTCTTCTGGCACACCATCCGCCTGCAACTTACGGACAACGTGCAGCATGTCATCCATGCGCTGGCGCTGTTCTTTCATCAGCAAGGCTTGTCCGATCTGTGGCTGTATTTGGCAGCCAACCCGCGCCAGGTCAGCCCGGCGCAAGCGCTCGCCATCATCCGCAAAAGTTTGGAGGAACTGAGCCAGGCACCGCCGCTGCTGTGCTTCGACGAAGTAGACCTGTTGCTGCCCAACGAGTTGGATGAGAACGAAAATCACATCGGCCTGCGCGCATTTCTGGAAGACCTGGCCGAATCACCGCGCCACGGCTCGCCTCTGTTGTTGATGGGGCAGCGCTTGCTGATGGAGCCGCACCGCGACAGATTGTTCACCCTGAATCGTTTTGGGCCTGATGACGTGAAGGCGCTGTTCCAACAAACGCAGCTCGATCTGAACGACGCAGCGCTGGATGCGGTTTGCGACGCTGCCATGAAACACACGCGCGGCAATCCTCTACTGCTGCATCTCTTCATCACCTTGTTGCGCGTCGGAGACTCGGCCAGCACCTCGCTGGCGCAGCTATCTGCGCCCTCGTCGTTGGATTGGTTTGTGGCTCGGCTGCGCCGCCACCTCGCGCCCAAAGAGCAGGATGTGTTGGACGAGATTTGCATTTTTGATGCGCCCGCGCCCGAAGACCTGTGGCGCAAACAGGGCAAGGTTCTGGATCGCTTAATTGACCTGCAACTGGTGGAGCGGCAATCGAAAGAGGCGGTTGCGGTGCCGGCCATTGCCATGCTGCCCGCGTTGCGCGCCGCGTTCTACCGCCAGTTGCCCGCCGAGGTGCGCGATGCGCTACATGTGCTGACCGCCCAATCGCTGGTGGAGCGCGGCATGTTTACGCACGCAGCGCATCATTTCGTTTTAGGGCACCAGCCAGAACATGCCATTTGGGTTTGGTATGCGCACCGCGAAGAAGAGATTAAGCAAGGACAGGCGCTCACTGCGCTGCGCATCTTCGAGCCGCTGCGTTTTGTTTCGATGATGCATGAACGAGACCGCCGCGTATTGGTATTAACCCTGTCCAATCTGTATTACTTGTCTGGCAAACAGGAATCGGGACTAGAGGCGCTGGACAGCATCTCCTGGCCTGCGCACCAACCCTCCAGCGCACGTGCACACGAGCTGCGGGGTAGATTCTTGGCAATGCGTGGCGATATGGACCGAGCCCTTGCTGAATATCGCGCCAACCTTGAGACGATCAGCGCCATCAAACCCACTAAACCCGTCACTTTGCGGGCAGAACTTGCACGCCGACTTTTGTTTCATCTCAGCGACACCTCTGCGGCGAGGCGAGAGGCGTTGATTGCACAAACAGAAGTGGAAATTCTGCTGGGCGATATTGAAGACTACGACGGACAACTGGAGTTAGCGCACCAGCACTTCGCGCATGCGTTGCACGCAGCAACCGAGTTGGACGATGCCTTCTGCCTCGCTACCGTCTATGAAGCGATGGGATGCCTTGAGATAAAACGGCGCAACCTCTCAGCGGCATTACCTTGTCTGGAGCAGGCCAGTAAATATCACCGCGCCTATGGCAACCAAGTTGCGGGGGTAGGGCTGCCCAAGATTTTGACCGGATACGGCTACAACCTGGCGCGTCGTTACGACGAAGCCGTTAAGCCTTTGCAAGAAGCGCTGGCGTTCTTTCAGGATTTGGATCAGCCCTATTTCTCATCCAGCGCAGAGGGCTATTTGGCCGAGGCGTATGCGCACCTGGATCGGCTGCAAGAGGCCGAAGACCTGGCTTGGCGCGCTCTGGCCCGCGAGGAGCCGCGCTGGCGCGGGCAATCGCTCTCGGTGCTGGCCCACATCCGCCGCCAGCAACAGCGCTTTGAGGAGGCCGAGCCGTTTTGCACCGAGGCCATCCGCTTGGCCGAGACCACCCAAGACCTGGAAACACTGGCCCCGGCCTGGCAGGTGCTGGCAGAGGTGTATGCAGACTGGGGCAAACACGCAGAGGCTCGCGACGCTACCGAGAAAGCGATTGGCTTGTATGCGCAGATGGGCGTGCAGGTGGAGGTGGAGCGGTTGCAACGCTTTGCGTAAGCCAGTTGACAGCGACGGCGCTCACCGCTTGAATCCATCCACTTAACTCGATTCAAACAACAGGAGCCTATCACCTTGTCTACCCTCGTCACTCCGCAAGACTTCCCCGAAATCCGTTGGAAGGGCCATTGGATTTGGGTGCCCGAAGAACCCATAAAGCCCGGTGCTTTTTTTGGCAGCCAACCCGACCCACACCAACCCGAAGCGCACGGCCTCTTTCGCAAAGTCTTTCATCTGAGTCATATGCCAGAACGTGCACCTGCGCGCATGACCGCCGACTCGCGGTATGCCTTGTTCGTCAATGGCCGCGAGATCAGCCGTGGCCCGATTAGAAGCCAGCCGCGCCGCATGCACTACGATCTGGTAGACCTCGCGCCATATCTGCGGCCCGGCGAAAACATCATCGCCGCATATGTCAAGTACTACGGCACGTCAAAATCGTTTTGGCAACCGGCTACGCCCAATATGTTGCTGGGCAAAACTGGCGTGTTTGTGTTTGAGGCGAACTTGGGCGATCCTTCGACTGACGCTCAGGATGGCTGGTTGGTGAGCGACCTATCTTGGAAAGCCAAAAAGAGCGATGCCTGGCATAGTGAATTAGGTGCTGACGAAAACAGCGTGGGCGGCGGCGTGCCTGTGGAGATTTTTGACGCGCGCCAGTTTGCCCCCAACTGGCAGAGCCTTGCGTTTGATGACAGCACATGGGGCACGGCCCAAGCCATCCCCGCCATGCACATCGGTGGCTACATGCGCACCCAGCCGCCCACCGACCCGTATGGCCCGCTGTTCCCGCGCCCCATTGCCTCACTGGGTGGCGAGGTACAGAAGCCTGTCGCCGTTCGCACCGAATCTTTGCTCGGCGCGCTGGATGGCACAACCGCTAACCCCATCAAAAACTTGGAGCTGACGCACGAGCACGCCATCTCTCGGACGCAAGATGCCACACTCCCCATCACAGCCAACCTCGCCGCAAATGCAAACACTCGCATCGTCATCGACATGGGCCGCATCGTCTCCGGCTGCGTGCAGTTTGAGGTGGACGCGCCAGCAGGCACGACCTTTGATTTCTCCTACAAAGAAGAGCCGAGCATCGCCCCTGCCGGGCCTATCGGCCAGCACTCTGGCACGCGCTACATTGCACGCGGGCAGCAAGACCGCTTCCAAGTCTTCGACTCCAATGGCTTTCGCTATGCCTATGTGTTAATTGGCGGTGCGCCAGGGCCAATCACATTAACGCAATTCGAAGTGCAGGAGAGCTTGTATCCCTGGCAAGCTGGGGCCGAGTTCGAGTGCAGCGACCCCGACCTGAACGCCATCTACACCGCTGGCATTCGCACCGTGCAGCTCAACTCGCACGATGCCTTCATAGATTGCCCCACCCGCGAGCAACGCGCCTGGGTGGGCGATAGCGTGGTGCATCAGATGGTTCACCTCGCCACCAATTGCGATTGGCGGCTGGCCTGGCACTACCTCACCCTCGGCAACTCGCCGCGCCCGGATGGCATCTTGCCCATGAGCGTGGTCGGCGAGGTTGAAGCCAACGCGGGCGTGACGATTCCAGATTGGTCACTGCACTGGGTGCATGGCGTGTTTAACTTGTATCGCTTTAGCGGCGACAAAGACGCGGTGAAAGCCTTCATGCCGACGATTGAGCGCGTGCTGCGCTGGTATCTGCCGTATCAAACTTCGCAAGGCTTGCTCAAAGATGTGGTGGAGTGGAACTTGATTGACTGGGCCAGCATTAGCAACGAGGACACCAGCGCGGTCATCACCGCCTCGTGGGCGCGCGGCCTGCGCGAGTTTGCCGAGATGGCGGCGTGGTTGGAGGAGCGCAGCAGCCAACGCTGGGCCGAGGGCTTACATGCCAAAGTGAAAGCGGGCTTCGATGTCTTTTGGGATGAGGCGCGCGGCACCTACGTAGATCACATGAAAGACGGCGTGCCGCAACGCGCCATCAGCCAACTGGCGGGGGCAATGGCGATCTGCGCCGACATTGCGCCGCGCGAGCGCTGGCAGCGCATCATCGAGGCGATTACCGACGAAACCAAGTTGGTGGGCGCAGGCTGGGGCCGCGAGTTGGACGGCAGCGCGAAGCCGGAATCGTTTGGCGACATTGTGCGCGGCATTCACCGCATCAATTGGGATGTGGAGAACCAAATTGTGCTGGCCCAGCCGTTTATGAGCTATGTGGTGCATGATGCGGTGGTGCAAGCAGGCTTGGCAGATCGCTTGCCGCAGTTGTATCGCCGCTGGTCAGCGTTTTTGGCCGATGGCTACGACACGATTGGCGAATGCTGGAGCTGGGGCACGCATGTGCACGGCTGGAGCTGCACACCGACACGAGACCTAGTCTTCTACACCTTGGGCATCACCCCCGCCGAGCCAGGGTTTGCCGTGGCGCGGGTTGCGACTAGGCTGGGTGGGTTGGCGTGGGCGAAGGGCATCGTGCCCACGCCGCACGGGTTGCTCAGCGTGCATGTTTCGGCGGATGGGGTGACGATTGAATCGCCGGTGCCGGTGATTGTGGAGCTGGCGGGGCAGGCTGCGCAGGCGCTGCCGGCAGGGCGGCATTACGTGAAAGCGGGGTCTTAGGTTTGCGCAACAAAAAAGCCTCCGAAGGTTCAACCCTTCAGAGGCTTTCAATCTCTAATCTCCAATCTCCAATCTCCAATCTCCAATCTCTTCTAACTAATCTTCTTCCCAATCTCTTCAATCAACCGCACCCGCGTCTCTTCCAGCGGAATACGCTCAATGACCGGGGCAAAGAAGCCTTCCACGATCAGGCGCTTGGCCTCATCCGGTGGCATGCCGCGCGATTCCAGATAGAACATCGGCTCGGCCTCAATCTGGCCCACCGTGGCGCCGTGCGTGCAGCGCACGTCGTCGGCTTCAATCTCCAGACCCGGAATCGAATCGGCCCGCGAGAGATGCGAGAGTTGCAAGTTGCGGTTGGCTTGGTAGGCGTCGGTCTTCTGCGCGCCGGGGAACACCCGAATGTTGCCACGCCACACCGTGCGCGACGAATCGCGCAACGCGCTCTTGTACAGCAAATCGCTCTTGCAGTTTTCGCCGTGATGATTCTGCTGCGTGTCGTAGTGAAACTGCTGCTTGCTATCGGCGTAATACACACCGCTCATCAGCGCCAACCCGTTCGCGCCGTTCATGTCGCTTTCGATCAAGCTCTTGGTGAACTTGCTGCCGATGCCACCCATCACCCAATGCAGTTCGGCGCTCTCACCCACTTTGGCGCGCTCGGTCGTGAAGTTGTAGACGTTGCGGCCCCAGTCTTGCACATTCACATAGTCCAAGTGCGCGCCCTTCGCCACAATAATCTCCACCGCGCCGTTATACATGGCCTGCTCAGTGCCCGTCTCCGAGCCAAAGTCTTCAATCAGCGTCGCCTTCGCGCCTTCTTCCAACACAATCAGGGTGTGGTTAAAGCCAGTGCGCTGGTCGCTCAGCATCTTCGATGAAGTACGAAACGGCGTTTCGATTTGCACGCCCGCTGGCACAAACAACATCACGCCGCCGCGCATAAACATGGCGTGCATGGCCGCAAAGTAGCTGTCGGTCACTTTCACGGCGTCAGCCATTAAATACTTGGCAAGCAAGTCGCTGTGTTCGCGCACTGCCGTTGCAAAATCGGCAAACACCACGCCTTTGGCCCTCAGCTCATCTGCCGAGAGCGGCGAGATCATCTGCATCGCCACGTCGTTTTTCGTTGCGTCTACGGCCTTCAACAAGGCATCCAGCTTGAATTGGCTCAGGTCCACCCGCCGCCACAACTCATCGTGCCGGTTCGGCGCGGGCGTGTCTCTAAACACGCGAAAGGCTTCCAGGCGGCGCTCGGTCATCCACTCTGGCTCGCCCAGTGCCTTGCCATACGCCTCAACAAACTCACGGTTCAACTCACCCGTTTTCACAACCGGCGAGGGTTTTAAGATTGCGATTGACATGATTGGGTCAAGTTTGAGTTTGAGTTAGGAGTTTGAGAAGACACAAACTCCTAACTCAAACTCAAACTGTCTTATCCTACCGTTCCCTCCATCTGCAATGCAATCAAGCGGTTCATTTCCATGGCGTATTCCATTGGCAATTCTTTGACCAATGGCTCGATGAAGCCGGAGACGACCATCGTGCTGGCGTCTTCTTCGCTCACGCCGCGGCTCATGGCGTAGAACAGTTGCTCCTCGCCAATCTTGCTCACGCTCGCCTCGTGCCCAATGTTCACCTGCTCGTTGTCCACTTCGATGTAGGGATACGTGTCGCTGCGGCTGGTCTCATCCAGCAACAGCGCATCGCACACCACGTTGCTCTTGGCGTTCACCGCATCTTTATAGACCTTGAGTAAGCCACGATAGCTGGTGCGCCCGCCATGTTTGCTGATGGACTTGCTGACGATCTTGCTGCTGGTGTTGGGCGCGGCGTGAACCACCTTGCCACCTGCATCCTGGTGTTGACCCTTGCCTGCAAACGCAATCGAGAGAATCTCGCCATGCGCGCCCGGCTCCATCAGATAGACGGCGGGATACTTCATGGTCAGCTTGCTGCCCAGGTTGCCATCCACCCATTCCATCGTCGCATTTTCGTAGGCAGCAGCGCGCTTGGTGACCAGGTTGTAAACGTTGGTGCTCCAGTTCTGAATGGTGGTGTAGCGGCAGCGCCCACCCTTCTTCACCACAATCTCGACCACAGCGCTGTGCAGCGAATCGCTCGACCACACCGGCGCGGTGCAACCTTCTACGTAATGCACCTGCGCGCCCTCGTCCACAATAATCAGCGTGCGCTCAAACTGGCCCACGTTCTTGGCGTTGATTCTGAAATACGCCTGCAACGGCATTTCAATCTTCACACCCTTTGGCACGTAGATGAATGAGCCACCCGACCACACTGCGCTGTTCAGCGCCGCAAACTTGTTGTCGGTGTAGGGAATGATCGTGCCAAAATACTCACGGAAGAGTTCGGGGTGATCGCGCAGAGCGCTGTCCGTATCCGTAAACAACACACCCTTCGACTCCAAATCTTTGGCGAGGCTGTGATAGATCACTTCGCTTTCGTACTGCGCGCCTACGCCCGCTAAATACTTCTTCTCGGCCTCGGGAATGCCCAACCGGTCATACGTGTTCTTGATCTCAGCAGGCAGGTCTTCCCAGGTCTTGGATTGCCCGTCCGTGGGCTTGATGTAATAAAAAATATCGTTGAAGTCGATTTGGCGCAACACCTCACTGCCCCAGTTGGGCATGGGCTTGGCTTCAAATGCCTCATACGAGCGCACGCGGAAGTCGGTCATCCACTCCGGCTCTTTCTTCATCCGCGAAATATCTTTCACGATCTCAACATCAAGACCCTTGCGGCTCTTAAACGTGTAGTTCTCGGCCTCGTGGAAGCCGTACTTCTCGATGTATTCGTCGTTGACATTGACCTGTGATCTTTCTTCAGCCATTTCACACCTCTTATTTCAAGTGCTAAGTGCTTAGTCCTAATGACTTAGCACTAAGGACTTCTACGCCGCCTCCGGCTCCTTCAGCCAGTCATACCCACGTGCCTCCAACTCCAGCGCCAACTCCGGCCCGCCGCTTTCCACAATCCGGCCATCAATCAGCACATGCACAAACTGGGGTTTGATGTAGTTGAGCAACCGCTGATAGTGCGTGATGACCAACACACCCATGTTCGGGTTATTCTTGTGCAGCGTGTTCACGCCCTCGCTCACCACGCGCAGCGCGTCAATATCCAAACCGCTATCGGTCTCGTCCAACACCGCAAACTCCGGCTTCAGCATTGCCATCTGCAAAATCTCGGCGCGCTTCTTCTCACCGCCGCTAAAACCCTCGTTTAAGTAACGCCCGGCAAAGCTCTGGTCCACCTTCAGCACATTCATGGCTTCGCGCAAGGTCTTGGCAAACACGGGGATGGGCATGCCTTTGGTCGTGCTGGGCACAATGCCACCATTCTTGGCTGCCGCATCGGCCTTAATCCGTGCGTTCATAGCTGTGCGCAAGAAGTTGGCAACCGTGACGCCCGGAATAGACACCGGATATTGGAAAGCCAAAAACAAGCCTGCCCGGCTGCGTTCATCGGCCTCCATCTCCAGCACGCTCTCGCCTTTGAACAAAATATCGCCGCTCGTCACCTCATAGTTGGGGTGGCCTGCAATGGTGTAGGCCGTCGTGCTTTTGCCGCTGCCGTTCGGCCCCATGATAGCGTGAATCTCGCCCGCGCCGATCTTCAAGTTCATGCCCTTCAAAATCTGTTTGTCCGTGCCAGCGATCTTGACGTGCAAGTCGCGTATCTCGAACCAATTTTGGGTCCCGTTGTCTTTCCAACTCTCTGCCACAGTCTTGCTCCTTTTCCTCGCCCGCGTGTTTGGGTTGATGGGGTTCGCGCCGTGCATTTACAATAATCAACAGCGCCTAAATTAAAAGTTGACAGCAGTATAACTTGGCAAAGGTCAGCAATCAAGGTTAAGAAGATGAGTATCTTCTTAATTATTTTTGCCCTCTGCGAAACACAACCCTCTAAAATATCAACTCAACTTTTGATGCTCGACATTACTTTCAAATAACAGGAGAAGAAAATATGAGTCGTGGACTAAAAATTGCTTTGATCGTGGTCGCCGTACTGGTGTGTCTGTGCGCAGTGGGTGGCGGGGCCACGCTATATTTCGGCAGCTCCCTCATGGGCCAAGCCCTGGTAACCGACAGCATCGAGGCCGCAAAAGTGGGCAAAGAAATTGCCGATTATGAAAAGCCCGCAGGTTACAACGAGCAAATGGCAATGAACATCGCCGGAGTCAAGATGGTCATCATGGGCGGCGGCGCCGATAACGGCGTGATTATGATGATGCAAGCCCCGGCTGGCACTTTGTCCGAGGCTGACCTAAAGGCCCGCATGCAGCAATCGTTCAACCAGTCTATGGGCCGCAACAACGTCACGCTCTCCTCCGCTGGCACGCAAGATGTCGTCATCAAAGGCAAAACCATAAAAATGGAAATGTCCGAAGGCACCAACGACAAAGGCGTCAAAATTCGCCAGGGCATCGCCGTTTTTGATGGCAAAGGCGGCCCCGCCGTCCTCATGATGATGGGCAGCGAAGCCGACTGGGACCCAGCCAAGATTGATGCCTTTCTAGCTTCGATCAAGTAACGCAACTCTCATATTGAGCAGCGCCTAACGCGCTCGAAGCGCGTTAGGCGCTTTCCTACGTCACGGACTCGTCAC
>JAYTNY010000754.1:0-4877 GCA_043748055.1 Roseobacter sp. | reverse complement strand
CTGCGCAATGTTGGGGTGTTTGAGCTTGGCCAGCAAGCGGCCTTCGCGCTGAAAGCGGGCGTGGTCTTCGGGCTTGTGGGCCACATCCTGGCGCAGCACCTTCAGCGCCACCACCCGGTCTAGTTGGGCGTGGTGGGCTTTGTAGACCGCGCCCATGCCACCCAGCGCCAAGCGCCCCAAAATTTCATACGGGCCAATTCGTCGGTGTTCTGTCATAGTCCTCGCGCCAGCATTCGTCTCAGCGACAGCGTTGTCTGCGTCGCGTTCAGTTGCAATGTCTTTCAGGCGGAATTCTACCGACATAGCGCTCATAGGTTTTTTACCCCGCCGCAGCCACCACCGCCTGCACATCGCCAAAGGTGAGTTGGTCGCCCACTTGAATCGGCTCTTGCTCCTTCATGCGCAAACGCCTGCCATTGAGCTTTGTGCCCGAGGCCGAACCCAAATCCACCACAAACAAGGCATCGTCTTTGGCCAGCACGCGTGCGTGTTCGCGCGAGACATACGGGCTGTTGAGACGGATGCCTGCGCGGGCGTCCACCTCGCGCCCAATCAACACGCTTTCCATGCCCGGCATGCCCAGCGGGAAGTGCTGGCCCTTTAACGCGCCGCTGGAGATTTCCAGCCAGGCCTTGCTGGGTTGCAACACCAGCGTTTGGGAATTGGCGCGTGGTGCGGGCGCAGTCATAGTGCCTTTGCCCATGTTCAGCCCAGCCTCGGCGCGGTCTGCGGCGTCAATCACCGGCTGCAACTCGGCATAGTCCATCGAGAGCGTGCCGACATGGCCCGCCCCCAGCGACGCGGCCCGCCCCATATTTCTGCGCCGCCGCACCCAAAAGACTGCACCTGCCAACAACGCCAGCACACAAATCGCGCCTAACAGAATAGCGATGCGGTGATCGTAGGCCCATTCGGCCAAAGTGATTGGCCTGGGCGGTGGCGCAACAATCGGCGCAGCCAAAGCAAACGAAACAGTTTGCTGCGAGACCGCGGCTGTGTCGGTGAGTGAGCCATAGGCGCGCAGAGTTAAGGAGTAGGCAGTGCCAACCGCCAGCGCTTGCCCATTGAGCCGCCACGCAAACGGCGCTTGCTTCACCACTTCGGTGTGGCCCGCCAGTTCGTATTCCACCTGAGAGACAGTGCGCGCCAACAACACCGGCATCGCCACGATCTCGCGCGCGGGCAAATGCATGGCATCTAGTATTTGATTGCCCTCTTGAAACTGCACGGCTTTTATTTGCGGCGCGCGCGGCAACGCGGCCCGATACTCGGCAGAAGATTCGATCTGACTTTCGGATGCGCGGACGCGCACGGTGATGGGGTGTTGTGCGTCGTCGCTGGCTGCCGCGCCGGTAAACGCCAGGTGGTAGTGCGTTTGCAAGCGCGCTTGAATCGCTTGCACGACGCCTGCAACTGGGTCATTTGTGTTAGCGGTGTTGGGTTCAGAGGGCGGCAGATATTCGCCGCCGGTCTCCAGGGCCAGACGGCGCAACAGGGCTTCATCGGGCTTGTTGCCAAAGCCGAAGGTGAACACGGGCAGGCCGTTGCGCACGGCGCGCCCAATGGCGTGGTCGGCAGAAAACGTGGTGCTGCGGGTGTCGCGGCCATCGCTAAACACCAGCACGGCCCGCGACCCCATCGGCTTTTGTTCGGCCAGCACCACGGCCTTGTAGGTCGCCTCGAACAGCGGGGTGCTGCCTTGCCCATCCAGCTTGTTGATCCGCGCCAAAATGTCCTCGACACGAGTTGTAAAGTTGCTTTCGCGGTTGGGGTCTACCGGCATGGCGCTGCCCCCATTGCCCAAGTTAATGGGGCCGGTGACGCCGACCAACGCCACCTCGGTTTGGGGCGAGAGCAGGGCCAGGCTGGCGCTCAACACCTCGCGCAGGTGTTGCAAGGGCGCGCCGCGCAGGCTGCGGCTGGCATCCACCACCAGCACCAGCGAGGTGCGGGCCGCGCTGTCCACAGTTTGGGTCACAGTTAAGTTGGATGCGGGCTGCGCGCCGTCCAGCACCTCAAATGCGGCGGGGGCCAGATCGGGCAAGGGCAAGCCGTTGCGGTCTAGTGCGCTGGCGGCGCACTGCACGGCGGGGTAGCCGTCCGAATCGCACGAATGGATGATGAGCCGATGCGGCGCAACCTGGGCTGTGGCAACGGGTGGCAACATTAGATGCATGACCACGAGCGCCATCAGCAGAAAGCATGTTTTGGATTTGCGGGCTGGGCGAAATAACGTCATAAGGCAAACCTCTTGTTAGCTACGGCAACACCCGCACCGTGGTGTGGCCGAGTCGAATCTCATCGCCTGGGCGTAGGCTGACCACTTGTTGAATGCGCGCGCCGTTGTGAAAAATACCGTTGATGCTGCGGGCAGTAGGCGGCTCACTCAGCCACCATTGATCGTGTCGCCTAAACAGCCAGCCATGCACGCGTGAGATGGCGGCATCGTGCGGGTTCAGCGTCTCGCGGCCCAGCCGCGTGGGTGTGCGCGAGAGGGTGAGGGTTTGGCCGGTGGCACACACCAGCAAGTGCAACTCGGCCTGTGTTGTTTTGAGTTGTGCGGACACCGAAGCACTGGCTAGTGCCACATCGTCGCCGGGGTGGAAAGCACCCTTGTAGCCAAAGGCGCGGGCCATCTCGGTGGCCTGGGCAAAGCGGCGGCGGGGGGTCTTTTCTAAGGCGCGCAAAATGGCGCGCTCAATGTGCAAAGGGATGGCGCTGTTGATGCTGCTCGGCGCGCGCGGCGGCGTGGTGAGATGTTGTTTCACGATGTCCATCTCCGCGCCATCAAACGGCAGCGCGCCGGTGAACAGCTCGTAGGCCAACACGCCCAGCGAATACACATCGCTTTGCGCGCACACGGCGTTGGAGCCGCCGCGGATTTGCTCGATGGAGATGTAGTGCGGCGTGCCGATGCGCGCAATCGGCGAGTTGGGTGTGTCGTGGCTGGCGCGTGCCGCCGAGCCCAGCACATGCACTAGGCCGAAGTCGGTTAGGCGCACGCTGCCGGTCTCATCAAACAAAATATTGCCGGGCTTCAGATCGCGGTGAATGATGCCGCGCCGATGCAAATAGGCCAGCGCATCGCACAGCTCGCCGATGATGCGAATGGCGACGTCTTGAGAGAGTTGGCCGTCGTCCATACGTTTGCGCAGCGTGCCACCGGTCACGTAGTCCTCAATTAAGTAGGGCGGGTTGTGAGCCATGCTGCCACCCAAAATGCGCGCGCAGCGCGGATGGCGGATGGTTTGGCCCAACAACAATTGCTGTTCAAATTTGTGGCGAAAGTAATCGCCAAAAGCAAAATTTGCATCGTTGGGCAGATGGTTTAGGAACTTGATGGCGACGAGCGAGTTGTCTTTGCGCGAGCGCCCGCGATACACCGTGGCCTGCCCGCCGATGCCGATCTTCTCCAACAGGTCGTATTCGTTTAAAGCCGTGCCACGCAATTCCTGGTGGTTGGGGCGGGATGAGGCTGCGATAGGCGAAGAGCTGGTGGCGAAGGCCTCGCCCGCGCGGGCCAGGGCAAAGCTGTTGCTGCCGATGCGAAATGGGGTGCCAAAGGTCAGCTCGGCGCGCCACACGCGTTGCACGCCCTGCGCGTCCCCCATCCACACGCCGTTCTGGCTGCCCAGGTCTTCGATAATAAAGCGCCCGTTGCCCAACGCGCGCAACGCTGCATGACGGCGCGAGATGCCTTGCTCGGTCAGCACCACATCGCATTCTGGGCCGCGACCGGCGATGAGGGCACGCTTGTTGAGTGGGATGCACTGGCCGGTGTTTGGCCCAGCAATGCAGCGCAGCTCGGCCAGGGCAGGTGCGGACATAGCTCTTGGGCGCGGCACCAAGACACTGATGAGGGAGTGGAGTGAGTTGGTTTTCATGCACACAGCCCACACGGTGATGTTTGAATCGTGCGGGCTGTGTGTAGTGTGCGGGGTTTGGGGTTAGTTGTACCTGACGGTGGCTGACAGATGCGTCTCTTCTATCCCATCCGTTGAAACCAGTTGTCCAAAGCCTTACTTAAGGCTGGCAAATCTTGCACGCCTTCAAACCAAACCTGCTTTGGCACTTCGAGTGATTCTTCAATTGCCTTGCGGTTGGCGTATGGCATATTTGCCATGCCGGTCAAGGCAGCAACCGCAGAGCGGCGAACATACATATCCGCAGCGATAAATCCAGTCACAATATCAACAAGCAAGGGAATGGCTGATTCATAGGTCAATGCGCCTAATGCCGCCGCACAAATTCCACGCAGGCTTTCATCTTCGCATTTGTTTGCCAATATCGCGACAAAGATGGGCGCTGGTTCTTTGAAATCGGTCCAATGAAACCCCAACGCATTCACCAATGCAATTCGAACTTCTGTATCGGGGGCTCCAGAAGTCAGCTCAATCAAAAAGTAATCCCTCGCAGCTACATCCCTGGCTTCAGCCAAATCGTGGATCAATTTCAAAATCTCGCGTTGTTCGCTCAAATCGGGGGTTACTGAATTCTGCTCTTTTCTACTGTGCAACTCGCTTATATATTTTCGTATCCGATCAAGCTTTTCTGTGGAATTGGAATGGCTATTCATGTTCATCTCTGTATTAAAGCCCAAGCTTTTCCTTTATTTTTCTGATTATCTCCTCACCCTTAGCAATAGCTTCTTCTGCTTTCTTTTTTGCTTCAGGGTTGAGGGTTGGTAGTGCTCTTTCCAGGGTTCTCACCGACTTCTCCAGCATCCCTATCTTTTCATTCGCTTCCTTTACATGGTTTCTTCCCGGCGCAGAGGGTATTCCGCGTCGTTGATCCTCTGCTTCTTTCTCCAAATCTGGATGCTCATCAAGAAAATCCTCTGCCTCTTCTACTCGGCCAATATGCGTCTCCTCACCTGG
>JAYTNY010000753.1:0-5764 GCA_043748055.1 Roseobacter sp. | reverse complement strand
TTACTCCTATATGAGCGCAGGCTAATCCTTCGACTGCGCTCAGGACTGCGGCTACCACGATGGCGATGTGGTGGTTAGGTAGAAGGAAATGTGATTATGAAACGCCAACTTAAATCCGACGAAACCTGGCTCTCGCTAAAAGAAGCGGCGGCGCAGATGAACGTGCACACCGCCACCGTGCGGCGTTGGGCCGACGCGGGTGACCTGCCGCATATTCTTACCCCCGGCGGCCATCGGCGCTTTGCCTTGTCTGCGGTGCGGGCGCTCATTGCAACCAGCCAGCCACGTGCGTTGGTCCTCTCCTCGCCCGAGGCCTGGGCCGCCAAAGCCATGACCCACGCCCGCGAGGCCATCGCCCGCGAAACCATGCCCGCCCAAGCGGGCGCACATTGGATGACTGCGCTGGACGACGCCACCCGCGAGAAGCACCGCCAAGTGGGCCGCAAATTGATGGCGCTGACATTGCAATATTTGACCGCCGAGGATGCGAACGGCGCACATTTACTGGACGAAGCCAAAAGTGTGGGCCGCGAATATGGCGAGATCAGCCGCGCATCGGGCATTACGCTTTCGGATGCGCTACAAGCTGCGTTGTTTTTTCGCGACAAGTTGCTGGAAGCCTCGCTGGATTTGCCAGAGACCACCCAGCCGCGCCGCAGCGACCAAAGCAAATTGCTGCGGCGCATCAACACGCTGCTCAACACCGTGCAAATCGCCATCGCCGAGGTGTATGAGCGTGGGTTGATGAAGAATAAGAAGCAAAAATAGGTTTATAGGTTTATGGTTTTGAGGAAAGATAACTGTGTTTGAACAAGCGTTTAAGAACATCGACGATGTCCTCTGGAAAGAGGCGGGTTGCACGACTGAACTGGATTACACCGAGCAGACCTCGTGGTTGCTTTTTCTAAAATATTTGGATGCGCTGGAGCATGACAAAGCCCTGGAGGCGCAAGTGGAAGGCCGAGCGTATAGCTTCATCCTGGATGAGCCGTACCGCTGGGAGGCCTGGGCTGCGCCGAAGGATGCCAGCGGGCAGATTGACCACAACCGAGCGTTAACCGGCGACGACTTGCGCGACTTTGTGGATCGCCAACTCTTCCCCTACCTGCATGGCTTTACGCAAAAAGCCACCGGGCCAAACACGATTGAGTACAAGATTGGGCAGATTTTTGGCGAGATCAAAAATAAGATCAGCAGTGGCTATAACCTGCGCGAGATCGCCGATCACATTGATGCCTTGCGTTTCCGTTCACAAACCGAGAAGCACGAACTCTCGCATCTGTATGAAGCCAAGATCAAAAACATGGGCAACGCCGGGCGCAACGGCGGCGAGTATTACACCCCGCGCCCGCTCATTCGCGCCATTGTTCGGGTGGTGCAGCCCAAACTGGGCGAGCGCATTTACGATGGCGCGGTCGGCTCGGCGGGCTTCTTGTGCGAGGCCTTTGATTACCTGCGGGCGCAGAGCAACCTAACCACCCAAGACCTGGACACCTTGCAGATGCGCACGTTTTTTGGCAAAGAAAAAAAGTCGCTGGCCTACGTCATCGCCATCATGAACATGATTCTGCACGGCATCGAAGCGCCCAACATTATTCACACCAACACGCTGACCGAGAACCTGGCCGACATTCAGGACAAAGACCGCTTTGAGGTGGTGCTGGCCAACCCGCCGTTTGGCGGCAAAGAGCGCAAAGAGGTGCAGCAAAACTTCCCCATTCGCACCGGCGAGACGGCGTTTTTGTTCTTGCAGCACTTCATCAAAATTCTCAAGGCTGGTGGGCGCGGCGGCATCGTTATCAAGAATACGTTTTTGTCCAACACCGATAACGCTTCGGTGAGCCTGCGCAAGCTGCTGCTGGAGAGCTGCAACCTGCACACCGTGCTGGATTGCCCCGGCGGCACTTTTCAGGGCGCAGGTGTAAAAACAGTGGTGTTGTTTTTTGAGAAAGGCGCACCGACTCGTAAAACCTGGTACTACCAACTGGAGCCGGGCCGCAACCTGGGCAAGACCAATCCGCTAAACGACGATGACCTGGCCGAGTTTGTGGCGCTGCAAAAAACCCACGCCGATTCGCCCAAGAGTTGGTGCGTAGATGTGACGAACATCGACCCGGCCACGTTCGATCTCTCGGTGAAGAACCCCAACGGTGGCGAGGCCGTAATTCACCGCAGCCCGACAGATATTTTGGATGAGATTGCCGCCCTGGATGCCGAGAGTGCTGCGGTGTTGGGGGCTATTCGGGGTCTTTTGCACAGTGCAACACGGGCGCAAGCAGAAAAATAGAAGTCGCAGAGCATCCTGAGCGCAGTCGGAGCATCCTGAGCGCAGTCGGAGCATCCTGAGCGCAGTCGGAGCATCCTGAGCGTAGTCGGAGCATCCTGAGCGTAGTCGGAGCATCCTGAGCGTAGTCGGAGCATCCTGAGCGTAGTCGAAGGATGCGCTCTATGTCGAGCTTGGCTACCGAAGTTCCGCCGAGGCTGCATTCTGAGCGAAGACGAAGAGTTCGACTTCGCTCAGAATGCTTTTTGGAGATTTTGTTGGCAGCCGCGTGAGCGGGGTGCAAATGGGTTGGAGGTTGATGTGAAAGAAGGATGGCAGATGAAGCAATTGGGTAATGTGTGTGATGTCGTGAATGGCGGTACGCCCAAGACAGGCATTCAACAATATTGGAGCGGAAATCATCTTTGGATTACACCGGCTGAAATGGGTAAACGTCTTAGCCCATATGTTGATGACACTATTCGAAAGATTACGGACTTAGGGCTTCAAGATAGTTCAGCAAGAATGCTGCCGCCAAACTCCGTCATTCTTTCGTCGCGGGCGCCGATAGGGCATTTGGTAATCAACACTAAGCCGATGGCAACTAACCAAGGCTGCAAAGGTTTGATTCCGAGTAATCAGATTCAGGCGAAATTTTTGTACTACTACATGGGCAGCATCGTTGATTTGCTGAACTTGCTTGGAACAGGAACGACCTTCAAGGAATTATCTGGTAGCAAGCTAAAGGAAGTTCCAATCCCCGTTCCCCCTCTCCCCGAACAACACCGCATCGTCCGCATCCTCGACGAGGCATTTGCCAGCATTGCCACCGCCAAAGCTAACGCCGAAGCCAACCTGCGCAATGCTCGTGCAGTGTTTGATAGCTATTTGCAGGGGGTTTTTACTCAGCGGGGTGAGGGGTGGGTAGATAAACAACTCGGAGAGTTAGTGACATTTCGGAATGGAATCAACTTCACAAAATCGAGTCAGGGCGAATCAGTCGAGATTTTCGGGGTAAAAAACTTTCAAGCAAATTTTTGGGCGCCCCTCCATGATTTGGATACCGTAATCACCGATGGTGTTCTTCCGGACTCGAACTTGCTCAAAGAAAACGATTTGCTGTTCGTCCGATCAAATGGAAACATGGCACTCATTGGCCGCAGTGTTTTGGTGGGGGAAGTTGTCAGCAAGGTTACACATTCTGGCTTCACAATCAGAGCGCGTCTGAATGATGAATGTCTTTCCGCGAGATACCTTTGCCACTTCTTAAAGTCAAATACTGCACGCCAAAAAATGATTGACGATGGAATTGGCACCAATATAAAGAGCTTGAATCAGATGACACTTTCGACGCTTGTTGTGCCTGTTCCTCCAACTGCCGAGCAAATGCATATTGCGGATCAACTGGAGGCGGTTGACGAAGAAACCCACCGTCTCACCACCCTCTACCAACAAAAGCTGGCTGCGTTAGACGCGCTCAAAAAATCGCTGCTGCATCAAGCCTTCAGCGGGCAACTGTAATAAACATGCGCACCCGATGGAAAACCGCGCGACAAGGCCGCCCTTTCAGGGCTTTGATGCTGGGTGGTTTGGTTTCCTGGGGCGTTGCCCCAGGCTGGTGCTAGTTCGCCCCGTTGGGGCTTGGCCGAATGGGCCGGGTTTCGCTTCGCCGAACGCACGTGGCAGTGGCATGTTTGATCCCAATGCGTTGCGCCCCGTTCCGAAAGCGCCAACGGCGCGGGTTAAATTTAGCCTAGGGCAACGCCCTGGGTAATGGTGCAGATTTAATTCAGCTCCCTGGGGCAACGCCCCAGGCTGGTGTTGGTGCGCCCCGTTGGGGCTTGGCCGAATGGGCCGGGTTTCGCTTCGCCGAACGCACTCGGCATGGCTAAGCCCAATGCGTTGCGCCCCCTCCGAAAGCGCCAACGGCGCGGCTCTAATTCAGCCCAGGGCAACGCCCTGGGCAAACTGGGCAAAGGTGTGGGGTTAATTCTGGGTAAACTGGGGTAAACCCGGGCATCCCAATTTGCAACCCCAACCTATGCCGCAATCTCTTGCACGTCTGCATGTTCACCTCGTCTTTAGCACCAAATATCGCCAACCGCTGCTGCATGATGCCGTGCGCGATTCCCTACATCGCTACATGGCTACGGTTCTCCAGAACCTGGGGTGTCCACCCGTGCTGATCAATTCTGTTGAAGACCATGTTCACATTCTCTTTGAATTGGGTCGCACCGTCGCCGTCAGCGAGGCGGTTGAAGAAGTCAAAAAGACTTCCTCCAAGTGGATCAAGACCCAAGGCCCAGAATATGCTGCATTTGCATGGCAGGCGGGTTATGGGGCGTTTGCTGTTTCGGAATCCAATGTCGCTGCGGTGCGGGCCTACATTGCCGACCAACAAGAACATCATCGCAAGAAAGCTTTCCAAGAAGAATACCGAGTTTTTCTCCAACGCCATCAGGTCACTTTTGATGAACGATATGTCTGGGATTAAATCGTCCTCGATGTCTTGGGCATGACACTATAGACCTCTTGCAAAAGTAGGGGCGTAGCATGCTACGCCCCTACGAACGCCGCGTGCGAATGGACTTTTGCAAGAGGTCTTATAAAGAAGCCCGATAAAGCCTAAGAAAGCCATGAACGAAGCCGAAACCCGCGCCGAGCATATTGACCCCGCCCTAAAAGCCGCCGGCTGGGGCGTGGTGGCGGGCAGTCGCATCCGCCGCGAATACCCCATTTCGCCGGGGCGGTTAGAAGGCCATGATGGGCGCGGGCGGCGCGGCAAACCGCTTACGGCAGATTACGTGTTGGAATATCGCAACACCAAGCTGGCCGTGGTCGAAGCCAAAGCCTGGGCCGAGGCCGCCTCCGAGGGCGTGGCTCAGGCCAAAAATTATGCGGGCCTGTTAGCCGTGCGCTTTGGCTACGCCAGCAACGGGCGCGGCATTTACGGCATAGACATGCACACCGGCCAGGAGGCCGAAGACCTGCCCGGCTACCCCACACCCGAAGAACTGTGGACGCAGACCTTTGCCAGCCCCAACGACTGGCGCGACCGCTTCGCCACCGTGCCCTTCGAGGACAAGGGCGGCTCGCATCCCAGCCGCTACTACCAGGATATTGCCGTCGAGCGGGTGCTAGAGGCCATCGTCGCCAACCAGCCGCGCATCTTGCTCACGCTGGCCACCGGCACGGGCAAAACATTTATCGCTTTCCAAATTGCGTGGAAGCTGTTTCACGCCCGCTGGAATCTCAGCCGCCAGCCGTCGCGCCGCCCGCGCATCTTGTTTCTGGCCGACCGAAATATTTTGGCCAACCAGGCCTACAACGCTTTCTCGGCCTTCCCCGAAGATGCGCTGGTGCGCATTGCACCCGACGAAATTAAAAAGAAAGGCAAGGTGCCGAAGAACGGCAACTTAGGACTTACGGGAATGAAGGAAGATAGGGATCATGATAGCAACAGTGAGCCGGCTGGATTATTGCCAATTTTTGATTGGGGCG
>JAYTNY010000752.1:0-3432 GCA_043748055.1 Roseobacter sp. | reverse complement strand
AGAATTTGCCCGGCGACTGAAGTCGCGGCAACCCGAAGCAAAGCCGACCTACGTCGGCTAGAACCCAGTCGGCGTAGGCCGACTTCGCTTTGCGATTCTGATCGCCGTTGCCGCGACTTCAGTCGCCAGGCAGGACTTTGCAGGAGCCAGACTAATCTCCACCTCACCTCGACTTTGCTGAACGCCTGTTCTACAATCGCGCGTGTAACAAAAACCTCGCGGGTGTTATCTCGAACCGATGATGAACATCGAACGTAATTAAACCCGCGAGGTTTGAACGCGACACCATGCCCATAGACATCGGACAACTGCGCGAAGGCATCCAGCAACTCGCCATCCAAACCCAGCGCAACAACGCCGTGCGCGAGGAACAGGCCGAAAGCCTGCGCCGCGTCTTCGCGCCTGGGTTTGATGTGGCTGCGTGGATGCAAACCTGCGAGGCCGCCGCCAAGCTGGAGGGCTGGAGCGGCGCAGTGTTTAACTGCAACGAAACCGCCACCCAACAATTTGCTTTTGGCGAGGAGCCAACCCGCTACGTTCTCATCTCCACCGATGGCAGCCAGGTTTTGCCCGACCGCCACAAAGAGTTTCAGTACTACTACGTGCAGGCGGGCGCGGCGTGCATTGTGTATGGCTTGGGTGATGTTGAACGCGATGGCAATGAGGCGTTACAGAGCGCAATTCAAAACAGCCAGCAGCGCAAACAAGAGTTGGTCTACGACTCTGCGCGCTTGCTGGGCAAAGACAACCGACTTATTTCCCCCGGCGAGGTAAGCAACAAGCGCGACTTGCTGGAGATTGAATTGTTGGCGCAGTGCTGTGAGCAATTTGCGGCGGCGGGCTTGCGGCCTGTGGCGCTGGCAGATGGCAACATCGTGCCGTTTGCGCTGCTGAACGAAAACTACTTGCGCAACAGCCGCAAAGACGCCCGCGAGATGAGCGACCGCATCAGCGACGCCCTAGACAAGATGCGCAAGGCCAAAGCGATAGTGGCGGGTTACATTGATAAGCCTGACAGCAATGCATTTGTCAAATCGGCCTGGCTATCACGGCTGGCCACAGCGCCAATCACCAAAAGCAATTTGCCAGACATGGAGTTGGCGATGACTGGCCTGTATGACCGCAACCTGCTGACCGGCTGGCTACAACCCGAACACCGCACCGCAGTGTTCGACCCCAACTGGCAAATTAACAGCGCCGAATGGCTGGGCCGCAAAAATCATGCCATGCGCGCCTGCTATGTAAACTTTGGCGACGAGCGCAGAGCAAACTTAGTGCGCGTAGAAGCACCGGCCTGGTGCGCCACAGACGAAGCCTTGCGCGTAATCTGCGCCGTACTGCATCGCCAAACATTAGTAGGCAACGGCTGGCCGTTCATCCTCAAAGCCGCGCACGAAGAAAGCATTGTGACCAAAAACGACCAGGCCGAGCTAGAACGAATTATTCGAGACGAGCTAGATCGTCAAGGCGTGCGTGCCGAGCTTTCGGCGAAACAATTCTCAAAAAACCAGCGATAGCGGTGATAGGGGATTAGGGACTGGTGATTCGAAACATCAATCCCTAATCCCTAATCCCTAATCCCTTCTTATGATTGGACGCGTCCTAAAAGCCAGCATGCAAACCTTTGTCTTTGGCACCAAAGTGCCGGAGAGCGATGTGCCAATTTTTGGCGCGCTGGTCAAAACCGAGATCACCCACCGCGCCACAACGGTGTATGGGTTGATCTACAACATCGAGATGAACACCGACGACAGCGGCATGACTAAGCTGCTGAGCGTGAGCGATCACGCCCGGCCCGAAGATTTGGATTACGCTCGCAGCAAACTCATCCCGTTGGATGTGAGCGTACTGTGCGTGGGGTACGCCGAGAAGGGCAAGCTACGTTATGGCCTGCCGCCTCAGCCGCCGGTGGCCTTGAGGGAAATTGAGCCGTGCGATGCAGCCGAGATCGTCGCGTTCACCCAGCGCCCGGATTACTTGAAGCTGGTGATGGAGTGCCGCGATGCACCATGCGACGAATTGCTGGCTACCTGCATCCGCATGAGCGCCGACGCGCAGCCCGACGCCAAACGCAGCGACTTTCTGCTGCTGCATGGCCGCGAGTTGGCGCGGCTGATGGGGTTTGATAGTGCGCGGCTGGAGAATGTGTTGAGGAGGATTGCGTGATAAGTGACAGCCAACCTCAAGTCTCCAATATCCGCGCCGACATGCGAAAAGAGTTTGATGAATTGGTGCATGAATTCTTGCCTTACTCGGACGGCAATTACATCGAAAGGCTTGAGCTTGCACAAGTTCGCGCACGGTGGGAGTTGTTGCATAAATACTTTTCTGCTACTCGCAAAACAGTTCGTACAAGTGCTAAGAAACAATTACGCAAAGCATCCTGAGCGAAGTCGAAGGATGCGCTCTATGTCGAGCTTGGCTAGCGAAGCTCATCCACGGCCGCATCCTTCGACTTCGCTCAGGATGCTCTATTTCTGCCATGAATTCAGAGCAAATCCTCGACACCCGCAACCCCTTCACTCCCTCCGAAAAAGCGCGTACCTTCGACGAACTCAGTCGCCAACGGCTGGGCGTAGTCGTCGGTGGGTCGCTGCAAGAGGGCGTCATCATCAAGCTGGATGCCAAAACCTTTGTGGAGGGGCTAGCTGTGGGCAGCTACGTGACGATTGACGGCCAAACCAACAAAAAATTCTTCGGCATTATTAGCGATATTTCGTTGGATGCGACCGACCAGAACGTGCAGAAGATGCCGCCGAGCATCACCGACAACAACGATTTCATCGCCCAGGTGTATCGCGGCACGGCGGTGTTTGGCGTGCTGCACGTAAAGCCGATGTTGGTAAGCGAAGGGGACAGTGGGGATGTAAAGCCCGTCAAGACCGTGCCATCGCACTTCGCCGTCGCCTACAAAAGCACGCCGGATGAGGTGGAGCGCATCTTCGCGGCCAACGAAGGTGATGCACCCAAGCCTTACGAGATCGGCGCAAGCGTGGACGACGAGACCGTCAAGATCAACTTGAACCTGGAGCGATTTATTGAGCGCAGCAGCGCCGTGTTTGGCCGCAGCGGCACGGGCAAAACATTTCTCACGCTGCCCTTGCTCGCCAGCGTGATTAAGCAAGAGGTGGCCTCGGCGTTGATCTTTGACATGCACAACGATTATGGCTACACGCTAAAGGGCGACAAGAACCGCAAGCTGAAGGGTTTGAAGCAACTGAATGCGATTGCCCACAAGGTCATCATCGTCTCGCTGGATGAAGAATCGTCGCGCGCACGCAAGACGCAATACGAGTTCGCCCTCAAGATTGGCTACGACCAAATTGAACCCGAAGACCTGGAGATGTTGAAGGCCATCTTGAGCCTGAGCGATGTGCAGGCCAACGCGCTTTACACCCTCAAACATCGTTTCCCCGCAGACTGGCTGGGCAA
>JAYTNY010000751.1:0-5673 GCA_043748055.1 Roseobacter sp. | reverse complement strand
CACCTCATTTTTAGCCACGCTAACGCAACCCCAATGGCTGCGCACCTGCACCCATGATGAGTTCGGTGTTACCCGCCTGCGCAAGCAGGTGGAAATTTTGATCGGGCACGATAATCAACACCTCGCGCAGATGGTGAGCGTGCGCGAATGGCTGGAGAAGAGGAGATTAGAGATTGGAGATTAGAGATTGCGAATCTCCAATCTCTTATTACGATTTACAAATGACCAATAGATTCCTTAACCTATTAGAAACCGCAAAGCAACACAACCAACCCATCATGGTGGATGGCGGTATGGGCACTATGTTGATGGCGGCGGGCTTGCTGTTTGGTGATCCACCTGAGACGTGGAACGTGTTGCCCGATAAACAAGCCAAAGTGCGTGGGGTGTATCGGGGTTATCTCGATGCAGGCTCGCAAATCATCTTAACCAACACGTTCGGTGGCAGCCCGTTTCGTCTCAAAATGCACAACCTGCAAGACCGCGTATTTGAGCTGAACAAGGCGGGTGCAGAACTGGCGCGTTTAGAGGCTGGTGAAAATGTGGTGGCAGGCGACATCGGCCCCAGCGGCGAACTGTTTGAGCCGATGGGCAAGCTGACCTACGAAGCCGCCGTAGAAGGCTTTGCACGCCAGGCCGAGGGCTTGGCCGCCGGTGGTGCCGATGTGTTCTGGATCGAGACTATGAGCGACCTGATGGAAGTGCGCGCCGCCGTAGAAGGCGCCCGCAAAGCCGCGCCGCACTTGCCGGTTGCGGCAACGATGACGTTTGACACGCGCGGTTTCACCATGATGGGTGTAAGCCCCAGCGATGCGATTGCCGCGTTAACCGAGTTGAACTTAGCTGCCATTGGCGGCAACTGCGGCAATGGCCCGGATGAGTTGGAAGCCGTGATCTTTGCGATGCACCACGACATGCCAGATGTGCCGTTAATAGCCAAGAGCAACGCGGGCATGCCCGTGTATATGAACGGCCAGACCACCTATCAAGCTGCACCCGACACCATGGCCGACTGTGCGCGGCGCATGCGCGCCTTTGGCGCGACGATTATTGGTGGCTGCTGTGGCAGCAACCCGGCCCACATCGTCGCGATGCGTGAGGCGTTGTTTGCGTTGCCTCCGCTTGATCCGGCAACGTTGGAGTTGACCGTGCCGGTAGCGCGCAAACAAGCACCTTCGGCAGATCGTCGTGAACGACGAGCGCGGCGCGAGACGGTGGCGTAAATCATCATGTTGTGATGCTGTCGTAATGTGACAGCATCACAGCATCACAGCATCACAGCATCACAGCATCACAGCATCACAGCATCACAGCATCACAGCATCACAGCATGACTACTAAAACCGCCTTCATCCTCTGCGGCGCGCTCGCCCGCGAAGTCATCGCCATTGCGCATAGGCACTCTTGGGATGCAGCATTACACGGCGTTAGCGCAGTGGAGCACATGCGACCTGTGCGCATTGGCCCGCTGGTAGAGCGTAAGTTGCGCGAGTTGATACCGACGGTTGAGCGCGTCGTGGTGGTGTATGGCGATTGCGGCACGGGTGGAGCGTTGGATGCCGTGTTGCAAGCCTACAACGTGCCACGCATTACTGGGCCACATTGCTACGAGATGTATGGCGGCGCAACCCACGACGCATTGATGGCCGAGCAACCCGGCACATTCTTCCTCACCGATTTTTTGCTGCGCGGCTTTGAGGGCATGGTGTGGAAGGGCCTGGGCCTAGACCGCTTCCCCGAACTGCGCGAGCAATACTTTGGCAACTACACCCGTCTGGTCTATCTCGTTCAAACTCAGAACGATGACCTGATGCGCCGCGCACATGCCATCAGCGAAAAGCTGAACCTGCCATTGGAAGTGCGACATACGGGCTATGGCGAACTAGAAACACGCTTAGTAAATTTGATGGCCGAGATTAACGACGAAAAGTATCGGCCTGTGATGAGCAAGGAAATTATTTTTGATGACGAGCTACCAAATTTTGTATTGGCACGGAATTCCGGCGCAGGTGCGCGCAGGCGGCAGACGCGACCGCGTGAGCGTGCAACTCGCCCAGCGATTCCAGGAAGCGATTGATGCGGCGGCGATGGCGGCAGGTCTCATCGGCTCGGATGACTACACCAATGCCTTTCAGTGGAGCGAACCTGAAGAGCGTGACGGCACTCCGCACCTTGTGGCGAATTGGGTAGCTGCCGAGTTGGAAAGCAAGTTTGCGGAGATCGATTGGCGGGCCATCGTAGCAGCCATTCCCCGCAGTTAGTGCGGTGTATCTGGGGATGCACCACTCCTCATAGAGCATGATGCGCCAAACACCCTCCTGTATCATTCTTCGCATGCCGACCTTCAAGCGCATCAGGCATGTCAAGATGCCACTCCCCTTCATACGCATTACAACCTTCTCCCTCATCTCGTCACTCATCATCACCGCCTGCACCAGCCCCGCCACCCCGCCCATCGAAGCCAACCTCAACCCCACTGCCCTCTCTGCCAGCAGCGCCCGCGCCACGCTAGAGCCGGGCATTCTCGCTACACCCCTCAGCACGGCGCAACTGCAACAGGCCGTGCCCGCGCTGGCCGAGCGCGCCAAGCGCATCGAGGCCGCCCTCCAAGCCAACCCGCCGGTTATGTTGATGAGCGACCCGCTGGACGACGCGCGTAAACAGGCCCAAGACCTAGCCGTAGCCAACCCGCAGATGCAAAAGGAAATGCGCGACCCAGTCAGTAACGCCCCCGTGCGAGCCGAGATCATGGGCGTGTACCCGGCACGCGAGAGCGATTACACCGATGCGACCCAAAGCTGTAAGCAAAGCCAAAGTTGCTACCGCGTCGAGCTATACAACTACGCCTTCAACTACAGCATGGTCGCCATCGTGGATGTGGCTGCCAAGGGCGTGCTCGCCGTCAATCGCATCGCCGATTCGCAGCCCGACATTCCCTTCAGCCTAACCAAGTTGGCGACCGAGATCGCGGTGAACTCGCCCGAAGTCTCGCAGGCGTTGGGCTACAAGCCCGACATCGCCACGGCTGTGATGCCCAACGCCAAAACCTCGCTCAGCCAAAGCCGCTGCGAGCGTTCGCGCCATCTCTGCGTCGCGCCCACCTTCATCAAAGGCGAGACCGCGCTGTGGGCCATCGTAGATTTGACCGACGGTAACTTGGTCGGCGTGCGTTGGACAGATTTGGGCCGCGTGGGCAAGCCCGGTGTAGTAACGCAAAAAGGTCTGCAGAACGATTTTGTAACCAGCCAATATTGCCGCAAGACCAATGCACTGGAACGCGAGGGCTGGAAGATGGATTACATCCTGACTAGTTCGGACGGCCTGCGCATCTCCGGCGTCAGCTACAAAGGCACGCCTATTTTAGACAGCGCTAAATTAGTCGATTGGCATGTGAGCTATTCCCGCCAAGACAGCTTTGGCTACAGCGACGCAGTGGGCTGCCCGGTCTTTAGCCAGGCCGCCGTGGTCGCGTTTGGCGGGCCTGTTGTCGAAGAAATTAAAAAGGATGGCGCAGTTATCGGCTTCAGCCTGAAGCAAGATTTTTACAGCGATCTGTGGCCCGCCCCCTGCAACTATTTTTACCAACAACGCTACGAGTTCTACGCCGATGGCCGCTTCCGCCCCATCGCTGTAAACCTGGGCCGAGGCTGCGGCAACGATGGCACCTATCGGCCCGTGCTGCGCCTCGCGTTCGCGGGCAGCCAAACGTTCGCTACTTGGGACGGCAGCGCCTGGAAGGATTGGGCCACCGAGCAATGGCAGGCGCAAACCGCCGCCAAGCCCGATGCCAATAACAACCAGTACCGCATCAGCAACAGCAGCGGCCCCACCTTTGTTGTAGAGCCAGGGCGCGGCCAGTTTGCGGATGGCGCACGCGGCGACAATGCCTTTGTCTACATCACCAAGCAACACCCCGACAAGGACGAGGGCGAGAGTGACCTAGTGACGATTGGCCCCTGTTGCAACACCGACTTTCGGCAAGGCCCGGAAAAATTCATCAACGATGAGCCAATTGCCAATAGCCCATTGGTGCTGTGGTACGTGCCACAAATAAAAAACGACGACACGCCCGACAAGCAATATTGCTGGTCGGATTCGGTGTTGGAGGCTGGCGTGTATGTTGCCAAGACCTACGCCTGTGCCTCTGGCCCCATGTTCAAACCCATTAACTAAACAACCCCCGACCCCTAAAGGGGAGTCGCAGAGTCACTCAATACGTTCCTCATTTCAAACGAAATGAATTGAGAAACTGCGAGAGAAAATCAACGACTCCCCTTTAGGGGTCGGGGTCTCTGCCATGTCCAAACGCAAAAACCGCCAACCAGCCAAACCCGCACCTGTTGCACCGCCTGTACAGAAGCCTTCTGCGCCCGCGCCAACGCCTGCGTCTGTCAAGCCTGCAAGCACTTCGGCTCTGGTCTACCTTGTGCCCATTGTGCTGGTGGTGTTGATGGGGGGTGCGCTAGTGCTGTGGCTCACGCGACCTTCATCTGCCACACCCAACCCAATCACCACCAGCACGGCCACGCCCCAACAACGCCGCACCAACATTGGCCGCACCACCGCCTGCCAACGCAACCCCAATTTCTCGGAGAGCGTGGGCCTGGGCAAACAAGTGGTCGCCAGCACGGCCAATGGCAACCGCAAGGGCCTACTCATGTTCAGCCCCAGCGCCCCCGACAAGTTTTACCAACATCCCACCTGGATCAGCGCTGGGAATTTGGGCCAGTTTGTGGTGGATGGCGCAGGCAACACCTATGTCGTGCCTGCCGTCGAGATCAGCGTCTCGCCGGAAATACTGGCGCTGCAAAGCACGCTGTTTAAGGTGGACACCAACACCAGCGAAATGGCGACGTTTATTACGCTGCCCGTTGCAGCCAAGACCACCGAAAACCCGTTTGGCCTCATGGGTCTGGCCTACGACTGCGACACCAACAGCGTGTATGCCACCAGCGTGGCGGGCAGCACCAGCGCCGACGAAGTGGGCCGCATCTACCGCATAGATGCCAACACCGCGCAAGTTGCAGGCCAACTGGACAACGTGGATGCGATGGGCATCGGCGTGTTCAATGGGGCGTTTGGCAAGCGGCTGTACTTTGGCAAGGCCCGCACGCCCGAGGTGTATTCGGTCGCGCTCACCGACGCAGGCACGTTCACCGGCGAGCCGCGCTTCGAGTTCGCGCTGAGCGAAGTGCCCAACGGCCAGGGCGATCAGGCTCGCCGCATTCAGATTAATGACAAACGCGAGATGACCATTCGTGCCTGGCCCTTCGACTTTAATTTGCGCGCCGCCAGCGAAACCCCCAAACGCGCCTACAAGTTCAAATACAACGAGGCAAATGACCAGTGGGATTTCATGAGCGTGGAACCAATTACGGGCGTGACGGCGAACTGACCCCCGACCCCTAAAGGGGAGTCCTTGATTCCATCTATAAGTTCCTCATTGCGTAAATATCGATGAACTTGTGGAGGCACTCAACGACTCCCCTTTAGGGGTCGGGGGTTCCGAAAAACAAAGAGGCGCGGAGTTCATCCGCGCCTCTTTGCTGATAGCTGATCGCTAATTGCTGACAGCTAGAGCGGATTCCTGATTGGCATACAACGTGAGCACCCTGATCCTTCGACTATCGCTCAGGAGAGCGCATTCCGATGCGCGCAGTCGAAGGGCGCGGC
>JAYTNY010000750.1:0-9634 GCA_043748055.1 Roseobacter sp. | reverse complement strand
TACTCCATTGTCGAGGCAGGCACTCAGTTACTGGAGAACTGTAGGTGGAATTATGAATGCCAACCTCACTTGGCGACCCAATCTAGCTGGGCAGTATTAGCATAGCATGAGCAGTGAGCAAGGCAAATAGCGCGAGGCTATGAATTGGGTATGAACTTAACCCCACGAGAGAGCACCCTAAGCGAAGGCGGCCTATTTGTCTACGTTGAGCATATAGACAAACTGGCCGCCGCAGTCAAAGGGGCGCACATGGTGGAACTTCGCTAGCCAAGCTCGACATAGAACGCATTCTTCGACTTCGCTCAGAATGCTCTCGCGCCGATTTCTTCTAAAACACCGTTGCTAAACGCTGCGCCTGCCCCGTCTCTGCCGAGCGATAGGCCATCTCGATGATCTCGATCACATGCCGCGCATGTTCGGCAGTTACAGGCGTGGGCTTGCCCTCTAGCACCCAATCCACCAACTGCATAATGTCCTCGTAGACGTGCTGCTCATCAATCTCTCGGTGCGGGCCCACGACGTGTGGCAATATCCATTGGTGGCCGGGGATGCCGGGGGCTTGGTCGGCTAGGTCTTTGCCGGGAAAGTCGAACAACTTGCCGTTGAGTTTGAACCCGGTGATGGCGCCTGTTGTGCCGTAATAATTTGCAGAAAACCATTCGGTGATGCTACCTGCCGGTGTGCCATACACCATCGCAAACATATTGCCGCCAAAATCCAAGAGCATCAGCGTGTTGTCGTCGGCATCCGTTGGCACGGGCTTGCCGCGAAACTCGCGCTCTTTGATGCGCGTGCCGGACATGGCCGTGACGCGTTGGGCTGGCCCCAGAATCGTCGTGAGGCCATGCAGGGCATACACCGTCATGTCGTACAGCGGCCCGCCGCCCGGCTTACGGAAGTACCAAGATGGGTCTACGTTGGATAGCACATCGTTGCCCTTGCGAAAATCTTCTTGCTCGTGGTACTGCCCAAAGGCCGCGCCGCAAATGGCCCAGCACGGCATGCCAATCGCGCCATCGCTAATTAATTTTTTGATTTGCTGCACGTGGGGCCGCAGCACCTCGCCGGGCGAGGCCACAATCTTCAAGCCTTTGCTGCGCGCGGTCTCAATCAAGTCGGTGGCCTCGGCAGCCGTCGTGGTCATGGTCTTGTTGAAGTGAATGTGCTTGCCCGCGGCCAACGCCAACTTACCCTGTTCATAGTGCAGGCCGATGGGCGAGGCGATGCTGACGGCATCCACATCCCCATGCGCCAGCATATCTTCGTAGCTGGTGAACGCGCGTGTTACGCCAAACTTAGTGGCCGCAGCGTCGGCGCGGCCCGCAACGGGGTCGCACACGGCTTGTAAACGCACACGGTCTTGCACATCAATTTGCGAAAGGTGGGGCAGTATGCCGCGCTGAGCAATAGCGCCCGCGCCGACAACGCCAAGACGAAGGGGATTAGTCATAATTCAAAATCTTTTACCACGAAGGACACAAAGAAGGCACGAAGATCACAAAGAAAACTTTGTGGGCTTTGTGTTTCTTCGTGTTCTTCGTGGTTTTTTCTTATAAAAACACGCTTGAGGTGAACTTCGGCAAGCCCTGCGCCAGCCCGCGAATGCGATACAGCGCGCCTGCTGTTGCGCCGTCGGTCTCTTTCTGGTCGCCGCCAGCCGTCGTAATGTAGGCATCGGTGTACTCCGCGCCGCCAAACGTGATGGAACTGACTTTTTTGACGGGAAATTTAACGCGCTGAATTTCTTCGCCGCGCGGCGAATACTGAATCAGGCAGTTGCCATCCCAGTGCGCGCTCCACACGTAGCCCAGCGCGTCTACGGTCATACCATCGGGCAGGCCATCTGCCTTGCCATGCTTTACAAAAATGCGCTGGTTGCTGATATTGCCTGTGGCTGCGTCGTAGTCAAACAAGTAAATCTCATGGGCTTCGCTGTCGGTGTAATAGAAGTGCTTGCGGTTGGGCGTGAGGCCCATGCCGTTGGAGCAGCCGATGCCGCTGAGCAGGTGATGCAGGGAGCCGTCTACATCCAGTCGATACAAATTGCCTTTGCGTTCGCCCACCGGCATGGTGCCGCAGAACACGCGCCCGCGTGTGTCGGTAAACACATCGTTAAAACGGCTGTCTTCCTCGCCGGCGATGTGGTCGCGCAGCGTGTTTAGCCTGCCGTTCTTCCAGATTTTGATGGCGCCCTGCGCCATAAACAGCAAGAGCCCGCCATCGGCCTGCACAGTGAAGCCGCCCACCGTTTCGCCGCCAAAGAATTGCTCGTGCGCGCCGGTCTTGGGGTCGTAACGAAACATGCGCGGGTTCACGATGTCCAGCCAATACAGCTTTTGCTCCAGCGGGTGCCACAACGGCCCCTCGCCGCAAGCGCAGTGGTAATCGGCAATTAACTCAAGATTCATAGGTTTAGTGATTTAGTGATTAGGGATTAGTGAATGGGGAGTAGGGATTGGTGAGTCCCTCAATCCCCAATCCCTACTCCCTATTCACTCTTCTCCCCGCATCTGCGAAAGTTGATCCTCTAGTTCGGCGCGTTTGGCGTCGCTGGCTTTGCGGGCTTCGTCCAGAATGTCGTCAATCTCGTGCTGCAATTCTTGGCGCAGCTCGGTGCCGGGCTTGGGCGCAATCAGCAAGCCCGCCACCGCGCCCGCCATTGCCCCCAAAATCATGCCGCCGATGAAGTTAAATAGCTTGTTCATCTTTCCTCCTAATGGTGATTGGTGGTTGGGGATTAGTGATTCGCCAAATCACCCTTCACGAATCCCCAATCCCTAATCACCACTAGAATTATAGGAAGGACGGAGATTTACACGAATGACCTTGCAAAAACTGAGTCGGTTGAGCCGACTAAGCGAATTACAACGCGCGGCGGGCACAGATTATGTGACAGTGGTGCCGGGGCCGAACCTCATTTACTTCACCGGCTTGCACATGCACCTGAGCGAGCGGCCGATTGTGGCGCTCTTCCCCGCCGACGAAGCGAAGCAACCGATTTTGATTGCGCCCTTCTTTGAAATGGGCAAAGCTATGGGCGGCCCGGTAAAGCTGGACTGGAAAGTGCATAGCTACAAAGATGGCGTGCCCTACCAGGCTGCGTTTGATGAAGCCGCTCGCGACAACAAACTGGATGGCTGCACGATTGGCGTGGAGCCGACCCAGATGCGGGTGCTGGAGTGGAACCTGCTCTCGCGCTCGGTGCGCATGCTGCGCCAGGCCGATGGCTCGAACTTAATCCAACAACTGCGCATGACCAAAGACGCCGACGAGATTGCCAAAATGCGCCGCGCCATTGTGCTGACCGAGCAGGCCTTTGATGCCACGCTGCCGCAAATTAAGGCGGGCATGACCGAGCGCGAGGTGGCTGCCATTTTGACCCACGAGATGATGCAGCGCGGCGCAGATGGCGCGGCGTTTGGCCCGCTGATTCAAACCGGGCTAAGCGCCACCAACCCGCATGGTGGCGCGGGCAGCCGCATGTTGCAAAATGGCGATTTGATGGTGATGGACTTTGGCCTGACGCTGGACGAATACAGCAGCGACATCACCCGCACCGTCGCCATCGGCCAGCCCAGCGATGAGATGCGGCATGTGTATGAAGTGGTGAAGCTGGCTAACGCCGCTGGCCGCGCCGCCGTAAAGCCCGGCGCCACCGGGCAAGATATTGACCGCGCCACACGCGAGGTCATCGAAGAAAGTGGGCTGGGCGAATACTTCACCCATCGCACCGGGCATGGCTTGGGCCTGGAAGGCCACGAGCCGCCCTACATGGTGGAAGGCGACACGACCCCGCTGCAACCCGGCATGACCTTCACCATCGAACCCGGCCTATACATTCCCGGCAAAGGCGGCGTGCGCATCGAGGACAACCTGGTGGTGACCGAGACCGGTGGCGAGAGTTTGACCACGTATACGAGGGACTTAATGGTGATTGGGGAATAGTGAATGGTGATTAGGGATTGGTGATTATCCTGAATCAATCCCTAACCACCAATCCCTAACCACCAATCCCTAATCCCTAGTCACCAATAACCAAAATGATCGACCTCCTCGTCTTGTGGTCGTGGGAACACGATGCAGATTTTGCCGCCCTGTTGCAGCACGCGTGCGATGCCGCAGGCGTGCGCATGCGTTCGGTAGATGAGGCTGCCCAAAAGCTGTTGCCTGCCGCGTTGGCTTCGGGCGAGATGCGCGCGAGTTGCATTATTGACCGCGTGTGGGATTGGGGCGGCGACTGGGAAGCGCATGTGCCCACAGTGAAAGCGCACGTGCCGCATGTGTTGAACCCCTACGACCAGGTGCGCCGCGCGTGGAACAAACCCCACATTCATTTTGAACTGATTGGGCACGGGTTAAACGCGCCGTATATGTTGATTGTGCCTTCGGTGCAAAACCACCCCAACCCGGATGCGATGGACTTAACGCCATTGGGCGGCAAGTTCTCAATCAAAAGCGCCCACAGCGGCGGCAGCGGGGTGATTAAGCCCGCGACGACCTGGGCCGAGGTGCTAGCGAAGCGCGCCGAATGGCCGACCGACGAAACGCTGGTGCAACGGTGGGTGGAGCCGCGTTTGCTGCGCTTGGTTCAAGAGGAAACAGAAACGCCGCTGCCGCCGTTTCTGGCGCAATCCTTGCAGTCGCTTTCGGCTGCCAATGGCAAACCACACGCGCAGCCGGTGCTGCGGCGGGCTTGGTTTCGCATTTTCTACGCCTGCGGCGGCACGTTTTTGTGCTGGCAAGATGACGAGACACATTTGCAAACCCCCGTAACCCGCGAAGAAGAAGCGCGGTTTGGGCTGAGCACGCTGCGCGGCATGGTGCAGCACATCGCCAACATTTCTGGCTTGGGCTTGTTCAGCACCGAGATCGCCCTCGACCAGAACAACACTTGGCAAGTAGTGGACTATGTGAACGATCCGTGCGACTATCGGCTGCAATCTAAAGCGCGCGAGGGCGTGCCGGATATTGTGGTGAAAGGCGTGTGCGAACGGATTGCAAGTTGGGTGAAGCGACAGAGATCAGAGTTCAGACAACAGATGACAGACATCAGGTAACTACTCAGCCTCACACTTTTCTCGACAGAATGAACAGAATTCAACAGAATATTCTGTAAATTTTGTTCATTCTGTCTAAAATGATTGAGAGATGGGCTGAGTAGTTACCACATCAGATAAATGAGAGAGAGAAGAGAAAAACATGAGCAGAAAATGGATCAACATTAAACAGGCGGATGGCAGCGTAGCCGCGCCCGCGACGATTTATACGATGACCGCCGGGCCGCTAAATTCGTGGTTGGTGGGTACCAACCAGGGCGTGTGGCGCTATGTGCCCGAGGCAGGCACTTACGAGCAGATGGCTGCGGCGTTGAAGGACGTGGCGATTACCGCCATTGGCTACAGCAAGCGGCTGGTGATGGTGGGTGCAGCCGATGGGCTGGCCTTTAGTGTGGACGGCGAAAACTGGCAGCAGGCCAGCTTGCCCAAGCAAACCTCGGTCACCCAAATTGCGCTCACCTCGTACTTCGACCAAACCGGCATTGCGTTTGCCGCCACGTTGGAAGATGGCTTGATGCGCAGCATGGACATTGGCCGCTCGTGGGCCACCTGCAACTTCGGGCTGGTGGATAAAGAGGCCGTGGCGCTGGCGCTCTCACCAGACTTCCCCACCGACCAGATGATTTTGGCCGCCATGAACAGCGGCGTGTTTAAGACCAGCAACATGGGCAGCGCCTGGCGCGAGTTGAGCATTGACGCGGAAGCGATGCCGATGGCATGTTTGGCCTTCACCTTGCAAGTGATGTTGGCGGGCAGCGAGACGCACGGGTTGTTTTACTCCACCGACCGAGGCGAGACTTGGTTCAAACGCAACACGTTTGTGTCTGGCCCCATCAGCGCATTGGCGACCTCGCCGGACGGCAGCACGCTGGCAGTAGCGACACCGCAGGTGGTTGCCACCTCGACAGATTTGGGCGAGACGTGGACGCGCGCCGAGGGCAAGACACCCAGAAACATTATTACGTTGGCCGTTGCCGACGATGGCATGGTGTTGTGCGGCACGCAGCAAGATGGCTTGTGGGTGTATTAAGGGCATTATTGAATGAAGATTGCAGTAACCGGCGGCAGTGGCCGCATAGGGCGCGTGCTGGTACGTTTGTTGATTGGGCAACAGCATGAGGTGGTGAGTATTGACCGTGCTACAGAGGGAGAAGGTGCCACGCACCTAGTTACGCACCACGCAGACGACTTGATGAACGTTGAACACCTCAAGCGTCTATTCGCAGACTGCGACGGCGTCATCCACCTCGCTGCCATCCCCACCGTGCGCGACCAAAACCCGGCGCAGGTCTACATCAACAATACCGCCAGCAGCTACAACGTGTTGCTGGCGTGCGCCGAGCTGGGCATCAAGAAAGTGTGTCTCGCGTCCAGCATCAATGCCATCGGCGGCATCTACTCGCGCCAACCCCGCTACGATTATTTTCCAGTGGACGAGCAGCACCCCACCTACAACGAAGATGCGTATAGCTTAAGCAAGTGGGTGCTGGAGGCGCAGGCCGATTCGTTTGCGCGGCGCTACGAGGACATGACGATTAGCAGTCTGCGCTTTCATGCCATGATTCCCAGCAAGCCGGGTGGTGTAAAGCGCATGGGCAACCCCGCAAACATTTCTAAAGACCTGTGGGCCTACACCAACATTGTCTCTGGGGCGCAGGCCTGTTTGATGGCGCTGCAAGCCGAGTTCAAAGGGCACGAGGCCTTTTTTATCACCGCGCCGCAAACGGCTGTGGAGATGCCTTCGCTTGAGTTAGCGCAAACGTATTACCCCGGCGTGCGGGTGGTGGGGGATTTGCCGGGGCACACCAGCTTTTATTCGGCGAAGAAGGCCGAAAGGTTGTTGGGATGGCGGCACGAAGATTTGGAAATAACTTGAGCAAAGCATCCTGAGCGTAGTCGAAGGATGCGGACATAGCGGAACTCCTCTAGCCAAGCTCGACATAGAGTGCATCCTTCGGCGCGGCGCAGCGCCGAACGCTCAGGATGCTTCTTGTATGCGTTTAGTACGAGGAGCAAAATGGCAAAGAAAAAAGATAAAAAGCGAGTCGTAGACAACACCAACACAAACTCAAGCCCCAGCGACTTGAAGATTACCGATGTGCGCACTTGCACCGTAAGCTGGCACGGCTGGCGGTTCCCGCTGGTGAAGATTTACACCAACCAGGGCTTGGTAGGGCTGGGCGAGGTGCGCGATGGCGCGACCAAGAATTACGCGCTCTCGCTCAAGCGGTTACTCATCGGCGAGAACCCCTGCAACGTAGACATGCTGTTTAAGAAGATCAAACAGTTTGGCGGGCATGCTCGGCAGGGCGGCGGCGTATGCGGCATCGAGATGGCGCTGATGGACTTGGCAGGCAAGGCCTACGGCGTGCCGTGCTACATGCTGGCGGGCGGCAAGTATCGAGACGAAATTCGCATGTATTGCGACACGCCCAACGAGCCGGATGGCGTGAAGATGGGCAAGAAGATTAAGGAGCGCATCAAGAAAGGCTTTACGTTTGTGAAGATGGATGTGGGCATTGGCCCATTGATTGGCGTAAAAAATGCGCTGACCTACCCGGCGGGCCTGCTGCCGGTGAAAGATGGCACCAAGCTAGAGCGCATGCTCAACATCAACGCCATCCAACACCCGTATACCCATGTGCGCCTCACCGAAAAAGGCATTCGCCTGATTTGCGAATACGTGGAGGCCGTGCGCGAGACCGTGGGCTACGAAGTGCCGATTGCCGCCGACCACTTCGGCCACATCGGCGTGGACGATTGTTTGCGGCTGGGGCAAGCATTAGAGCCATACAACCTGGCGTGGCTGGAGGACTTGGTGCCGTGGCAGTTCACCGAGCAATGGCAGCAGTTGGAGCAAGCCCTCGTCACACCCGTCTGCACCGGCGAGGACATTTACCTGAAGGAAGGCTTTAAGCCGCTGCTAGAAGCCAAAGCCGTGAATGTGATTCACCCCGACATCGCCACCAGCGGCGGCATCTTGGAGACGAAGAAGATTGGGGACTTGGCGCAAGAGCATGGCATCAGCATGGCGATTCACATGGCGGGCACGCCGGTGAGCACGATGGCGGCGGTGCATTGCGCGGCAGCCACAGAGAACTTCATCGCGCTCGAACATCATTTCTCGGAGATTGAATATTGGAGCGATCTCGTGACCGGTTTCCGCAATCCGATCATCCAAGAGGGCTACATCAACGTGCCCAACACACCAGGGCTGGGGGTGGAGTTGAACGACGAGGTGGTGCAACAACACCTCGACCCGAACGACACCGATTACTTCGGCCCTTCCACGTATTGGGATACCGACCGGTCGTGGGATCGGTTGTGGTCGTAGACCAGCGTGGTCGTAGGCTAAGAACCCCCGACGCCTAAAGGGGAGTCCTGGAGATTCTCTATAAGTTCCTCACTGCAATCGAAATGAGAAGGTTATAGGGAAGCTCAACGACTCCCCTTTAGGGGTCGGGGGTTACAGTTTCAAATCTGTCCGCAGCGCATCGCCGCCCAACTGAGCGATGTCTTGCGACGAGACGCCGTGCGCGCGCAACGGCGCAACAATGTCTTGCTGCAAGTTGGGCACGTAGGATTTGATGATCGTCAACAAAGGACTGATGGGATCGATGTTGTATTCGTCCATGCAGGCTGGCACCAACACCGATTCGCCCGACGAAAGCTCGACGCGAGCACCATCCGCCTGCACTACGCCTTCGCCCTGCAACGCGGTAAGCACATGAAACGAGCGGCCCGCCGTGTGCTGCATCGTTTGCGCGTGAATCTCCAACTTCTCGCTGGCGTAGTAGCGGCAGGCCACCAGCAGTGTGCGCGTTACGCCTGCCTCGTGCAGCACCACCGGCTTTATGTTGTGCTGTTGGATGGGTCTGAGATCGGCCACATCCGCGCCCTTGTCCAAGTGCAATTCGCGCCGCGGCTCGCCGGGCGCAGGCTTTCTGTCCCAGTCGTACAGCCGATACGTCACGTCCGACGATTGCTGCACTTCGTAGATGACGATGCCCGTGCCGAGCGCGTGAACCACACCGGGCGTGTTGATGAACACATCGCCTTCTTTAGCAGGCACGTATTCGCACAGGGGCAGCAGCGTGTTGTTGTGCATGGCGCTACGCAATTCGTCGCGCGTCACCTCACGGTTTAGGCCGTGAATCAGCTTTGTGTTTGGCTCGGCTTGCAACACCAGCCAGGCTTCGTTCTTGCCATACGGCACGCCCTCGTGCTTCTGGGCATAGTCATCATCCGGGTGGTTCTGCACGCTCAGAAATTCTTGCGGGTCCAGAAACTTGATGAGCAACGGAAATTCTTTTGCCTGCGCGGATTGCGCACCGAGCAGCGCTTCGTCATAAGTCTGCGTCAACTCACGCAGGGTGCGGCCTTGCAGCGGGCCTTCGTCGGCGCACAAGCCATCCCACAGCAACCAGGCCTCGCCAATTTTTTGGTTGGTGGTGGGCAAATGCAAAATGGGTTGCAACTTGTGGCCGCCCCACACTTTTTCCTTGAGGGCGGGTTTGAATTTGAGGGGGTAGAGAGGAGTTGTCATTGATCTTTCTGAAATGCTGTGGGGGTGTAAA
>JAYTNY010000749.1:0-1835 GCA_043748055.1 Roseobacter sp. | reverse complement strand
GGCAATCGTGGCGCAATCTATGGGTTTTCATCCAACACAAAACTGGCGGCATTTATGCGGCCCAACAACCGCGCGCGCGGCATCAAAAACCTGTATTTTGCCAGCGGCAGCGCGCACCCCGGCGGCGGCGTGCCGTTGGTCACGCTGTCGGGTATGGCCTCCGCAAAGTGCGTAATAGACGACGCCTAAAACGCGAACGGGCAGCCGCCATCTCTGGCTAACTGCCCGTTCGCGCGTTCAAGGATGTGTCCTGGCTAAGCGTAATTTGGATCAGCGATGGTGCTGATAGCGTCGTCCAATTCCTGCACATCGCCGGTCTCGCCAATCATGTAGAAGCGGCGCTTGGTGGCTGGCAGAACGAACTCGCTCGTAGGTTGACGCAGACCGTAAGCCGCTACAGGTGGCAACTGTTGCTGCGCAGGCTGCTGCATCTGCATGTGTTGCGGCACCACCCAATATTGCGGTGGATTTTGCGGCATGGGCGAGTTGTAGCGCGGGTTTCGCTCGTAGCTATGGTCATCGCGGTTGCGAACCGCAAGATACGTCACGATGGCAGCACAGGGGGCCGCGATCAAAAGCCCGATGGTAGTACCGCCGAGAAGCGCGATGGTGTTCTGATCCATCCGTGTGCCGATGGTCAGCCCCAGCACCACGAAGAAACACACGACCGCGATTGCCACTGCCTTAACGAGTTTGTCCATAGTCTTGAAGATTGTAGAACACGCGTTCTGCCTGTCAAGCATTTGGAATCGCCACTCTTTCGGGTTTATCGCGGAGTTTTGGCATATCCCAAATAAAAACGGAGCGATGAAAGTTTCATCGCTCCGTTTTTGTCTTTAGTCGGCGTGCCGAGATTTGAACTCGGGACCCCTTGCACCCCATGCAAGTACGCTACCAGGCTGCGCTACACGCCGATCTCTCTAACTTCTTAATCTTATCATGCTGGTTGGCATTGAGGACAGAAGTGGGTGCTGCGTTGGCCAACCAGAATGCGTTGGATGGGCGTGCCGCAGTTGGTACAAGGTTTATCGGTTTGCCCATATACCTTGAAATTTTCCTGGAAATTGCCATCGGGATATACCCAATCAAAACTGGCGCCATTGGCCCGAATACCTTCGGCCAAAACGTGTTGCACGGTTTGGTACAGGCGGCGGGCTTGAGGTTGCGTGAGTATTGATACGGGATGTTTAGGATGCAAGCCTGCGCGGTGCAGCGATTCATCGGCATAGATGTTGCCGACACCGGCGACGAAATGCTGATCTAGCAAAATAGGTTTGATGGCCCCCTTTTTTTTAAGCAGGCGTGCGACGAACTCGTCTTCGCTGATCAACAAGGCATCCGGGCCAATGCCGCCCAACACATCTTGCGGGTCTTGGGTTAGCCACACCCGGCCAAACTTGCGCGCATCCTCAAAGCGCAGGGCCAGGTCTTTGTCCAGCATCCACACCACGCGCGCGTGTTTGGTAAGCGACTCACCTTGCGGCACCACGTCCAGCCGCCCGCTCATTCGGAGGTGAACGAACAGCGTGTCTTGGGTGCTGAGCTGGATCATGAGGTATTTGCCGTGGCGGCCAATGGCCTGCACAGTTGCGTTGATGAGGCGCGATGTGAATTGCTCGTGCGGAATACCCTGCACCTCTCTACGCCAAAGCACATCCACTTGTTGGATGGTGCGGCCTAACAACGGGTTGCGACCCTCGCGCAAGGTTCGGGCCACGGTTTCGACTTCGGGCAGTTCTGGCATGTTTGGTTAGCTAAGGTCGGCCTGCCAATCGCATATGAATCAAGTGGCGGTTGGGCTTGAAGCCAGTTTGTTCTAGGGCAGCATGGGTGGC
>JAYTNY010000748.1:0-6124 GCA_043748055.1 Roseobacter sp. | reverse complement strand
CTTCTGGGTCGGGGTTGCGCTTAGCGCCCTGTTTCTTTACCTTGCGTTGCGCGGCCTTAAGCTGGATGAGTTCTGGCGCGATTTGGGGCAGACCAATTTGCTGTGGCTGATTCCGGCCATTGCCATTTACTTTTTGTCTATTGTGGTGCGGGCCTGGCGCTGGGGCTACATGCTGTGGCCTTTTAAGCGCATTGGGTTGGGGCGCATGTATGCCACCGTGTGCATTGGCTACATGGGCAACAACATTTACCCCGCACGCATCGGCGAGATTGTGCGGGCCTACACCCTGCAACGCAGCGAAGGCGTGCCCGTCGCCACATCCCTGGCCACCGTATTTATGGAGCGGCTGATGGACGGCATTGTGATGGTGGGCTTTGTTTTAATTGCATTGCCCAGCGTGCCCAACATGAACGACACCGTGCGTTCCATTGTCACGCTGGCCTCTGTCGTGTTTGTGATTGGGGCTGTGGTGTTCTTCGCCCTGGCGTTGGCGCCCAAGTGGGCGGAACAAATGGCGGGCGCAATCGTCCGCAGGGTGTTGCCCGCAAAGGTGCAGGGTGTGGTGATGGGGTTTGTGCAGAAGTTTGTGGCCGGTGCGCAGTGTTTGCGTCGCCCCAGCGATCTGCTCCTCCTGTTCCTCAGCACGGTTGTGATCTGGCTGATGGAAACCGTGAAGTACTGGCTGATCTGGCACGGCTTCAGCGCCAACGCCGGTTACCGCGAATTACCTTTTATCGACTTTATGCTCTTCAACGGCGTCGCCAACCTCAGCACTATTATTCCCTCCGGCCCCGGCTACATCGGCACCTACGAGGCCGCAGGTGTCGCCATCTTTGGCGCGCTGGGCATTGCACAGGGCTTGGCGGTGGCTTACACGCTGGTCATGCACATTGCACTGTGGCTGCCGGTTACATTGCTGGGCGGTTTCTTCATGCTGCGCGAGGGGCTGCGCTGGACGGACTTAAGAGCGATAAGCAACAAGCCAAAAGCGATAAGCGAATCCTCGTAAATCGTCACTTCCTGCTTATCGCTTCCTGCTTTTAGCTTATAGCTTATAGCTTTACTATGAACATCGCCATCATCGGCGCAGGCGCCACCGGTTTGAGCGCGGCTTGGGATTTGCTGCGGGCTGGGCACCGCGTAACCATTTACGAAGCTAGCGACAAGCCAGGCGGCTTGGCCTCGGGCTTTAAGCAGCCCAATTGGGATTGGTCGGTGGAGAAGTTTTATCACCACTGGTTTGCCTCGGACGCGGACTTGCTGAAGCTGGCCGACGAGTTGGGCGTGCGCGAGAAGGTGGTGTACACCCAGCCGCGCACCGTCTCGTATTGGAACGGCAATTTTTACCCGCTGGATTCGCCGATTGCTGCGCTCAAATTCCCTGGCCTGTCGCTGCTCAGCAAAATCCCGTTTGGCTTGGCGACCATTTACCTGAAGTTGATGAGCAACGGCCTGGCGTTGGAGAAATTTACCGCACACGCCTGGGCCAGCAAGTGGATGGGCAAGGCCGCCTACAACTTGATCTTTGAGCCGTTGCTACAAGGCAAGTTTGGCGATGCGTATTACAAGCAGGTGAACATGGCGTGGCTGTGGGCGCGCCTCAAATCTCGCACACCCAGCCTGGGCACGTTTGATGGCGGTTTCCAAGCCTTCTTTGATGTGCTGGCGGATGGGGTGAAGCAGCACAAGGGCAACATCCGTTACCAAACTCGCGTTGAAAAGCTGAGCTGGGCCGAGGACAAGCAGCAGTGGCGTGTGGAGCTACAACAAGCCTTTACGATTGTGCCGCCGCAGTATTTTGATCGCGTGCTGGTGACCACCTCGCCCAAACTGATGAGCCAGCTTGCGCCGCAGTTGGCACCGAATTATTTAAGCAGCTTAAACAACCTTAAAAGCCTGGGGGCGATGGTGATGACGATTGCACTGGACAGACCGCTTAGCCCGCACGGCTATTACTGGCACAGCCTGCCCAAGAATGCGGGCTTCCCGTTTTTGGCCTTGTGCGAGCACACCAACTTCATCCCCAAGCGCCATTTTGGCGGGCAGACGATTGTGTATTGCGGCGATTATTTGGAACCCTCGCACCCCTACTTCAAGATGAGCGAGGAAGAACTGCGCGCCGTGTATCTGCCCGCGCTAAAGCGCATTAACCCAGCCTTTGAGCTGAGCTGGGTGCAAGACACCTGGACGTTTAGAGAGGCCTACGCGCAGCCCATCCCGCTCATCAATCACTCGGCAAATATCCCCTCAACCCAAACGCCGCTGCCGGGGTTGTTCTTCGCCAGCATGAGCCAGGTGTATCCGTGGGATCGCGGCACAAACTATGCGGTGAAGTTGGGGCGCGAAGTGGCAGCAGTTATCGCCAGAGAAAAGAGCTAACCACAAAGACACAAAGAGCACAAAGAAACCTCTTTGTGCTCTTTGTGTCTTTGTGGTGAAAATAGCAGCTATGCAACCCTGGAAACGCCTCCGCAAACACACGCTGCTGAGCAAGCCGCCCTGGCTCACCGTCGAAGCGCACGAGATCGAACTGCCCAACGGCCAAGTGATTCCCGACTGGGCCTGGGTGATTACGCCAGATTTTGTGAACGTGTTGGCCGTGACGGACGAAGGTCAGTTCGTGTGTTTTCGGCAGACCAAATACGCCATCGCCGGCACGTCACTCGCGCCCGTGGGCGGCTACCTCGAACCGGGCGAAGACCCTCTCACCGCCGCCCAGCGCGAACTGCACGAGGAGACCGGCTACGAGGCCGACCACTGGCAACACCTCGGCACGTTTGCGGTGGATGGCAACCGAGGCGCGGGCCATGCCCACTTGTTCTTAGCCACAGGCGCACGCAAAGTGAGCGAGACCCACGCCGACGATTTGGAGGAGATGCACTTGCTGCTGCTGAGCCGCGATGAAATTCACGCCGCGTTATTGGCGGGCGAGTTTAAGCTGGTGCCGTGGTCGGCGTGTGTGGCGTTGGCGTTGTTGCAAATTTAAATCATGGCTATCAAAAAATCTGAACTGTATTCCTCGCTCTGGAAAGGCTGCGACGAACTGCGCGGCGGCATGGACGCCAGCCAATACAAAGACTATGTGTTGGTGCTGTTGTTTATGAAGTATGTGTCCGATAAAGCCGCCAGCCAAAAAGATTACTTGCTGGATGTGCCCGCAGGCGGGCGCTTTGCCGATATGGTCGCGCTCAAGAACGACAAAGAGATCGGCGACAAAATCAACAAGGTCATCCGGAAGTTTGCGGACACAAACCATTTGCAAGGCGTGATCGATGTCGCGGACTTCAATGACGAGACCAAGCTGGGGCGCGGCAAAGAGATGGTGGATCGCCTCACAAATTTAATCGGCATTTTTGAGGGGCTGGATTTTGGCGGCAACCGCGCCGAGGGCGATGACCTGCTGGGCGATGCCTACGAATACCTGATGCGCAACTTCGCTACCGAAAGCGGCAAGAGCAAGGGCCAGTTCTACACCCCCGCCGAGGTCTCGCGGGTGATGGCGCAAGTGGTGGGCGTGGGCAACGCCACCGACAACAAGCAAACCATCTACGACCCGGCATGCGGCTCTGGCTCGCTGTTGCTAAAGGCGCACGATGAAGCCAAGAACCGCGCCAATCTCGATCTGGCCCTCTACGGCCAAGAGATGGACAACGCCACCGCTGCACTGGCGCGCATGAACACTATTTTGCATGGCAGCCCTACCGCCGAGATTTGGCAAGACAACACCCTCGCCGCGCCGCACTTCACCGATCCTAAAACCGGCGCGCTCAAAACGTTCGACTTTGTGGTCGCCAACCCGCCCTTCTCTAACAAAGCCTGGAGCAACGGGCTGGACGCGCCCAACGACCGCTATGGCCGCTTTGCGCTGGGCGTGCCACCTACTAAAAATGGCGATTTTGCCTTCCTGTTGCACATGCTGGCCAGCCTCAAAAGCAACGGCAAGGGCGCGATTATTCTGCCGCATGGCGTGTTGTTTCGCGGCAATGCCGAGGCCGATCTGCGCAAAGCGTTTATCCAGCGTGGCTACATCAAAGGCATTATTGGCCTGCCGCCTAACTTGTTTTATGGCACTGGCATCCCGGCCTGCATTATTGTGCTGGACAAAGAGAACGCCCACGCTAGAAAAGGCATTTTTATGCTGGATGCCAGCAAGCACTTCCGCAAGGATGGCAACAAGAACCGCCTGCGCGAACAAGACATTCACAAGATCGTGGATGTGTTTAACCGCCAGATCGAGCAGCCCGGCTATGCCCGCACAGTGCCGCTGAGCGAGATTGGCGACCCCAAGAACGACTTCAACCTGAACCTGCCGCGCTACATAGACGGCTCCGCGCCCGAAGACCTGCACGATCTGGAAGGCCATCTGCGCGGCGGCATCCCCGAACGGGATGTGGATGCGTTGGCCGATTACTGGCGCGTGTTGCCTTCGCTGCGGGCGGCCTTATTTGCGCCTGCCCGGCCCGGCTACCAAACCTTGCGCGTGGCAGCAAGTGAGGTGAAACCGACCGTGCTGGCGCACGAGGAGACCAACGCGTTTCGGGCCAGCGCCCAGCGCCGCTTCGAGGCCTGGCAACACGCCAACGCGCCGCGCCTGCGCAACGTGGCTCTGGGCGACAAACCCAAAGCGCTGATCCAGACCCTGTCTGAGGACATGCTGCGCGTTTTTCAGCAGACCGATCTGCTGGATGCCTACGATTTGTATCAGCGGCTGATGGATTACTGGGAGGAGGCCATGCAGGACGATGTCTACATCGTCTGCGCAGATGGCTGGCTGAAGGGCGGGCGCGCCCGCGAGTTGCTGCAAACCAAAGACGGCAAGACCGGCAAAATGGTCTGGCGCGAGGCGCATGATTACAAGCTGGGCAACCGCCGCTTTAAGTCCGATCTGATTCCGCGTGCGCTGATGATTGCCCAAGACTTTGCGGCGGAGCAAGCCCAACTGGATCAACTTGAGGCCGAGACCGAAGCGCACGCCCAGCGCATTGAGGCGTTGGCCGAGGAGCACGGCGGCACCGAGAGCGAAGAGGGGTTGCTGAGCGAGGTTGTTGACGACAGCGGCAAGCTGACGCGCAACGCCGTTGCCAAACGCGTCAAAGAGATACAGGGCAAGGCCGAGTTTGCCGACGAGCTGGCCGTGCTGCACGAGGCGCTGGCGGCCTTTGAGGCCGAGGCCGAGAGCAAAGCGCAGCTTAAAGCCGCCCGCGAGGCGCTGGAAGAAAAACTGCACGCGCGCTACGCCGTGTTAAGCGAAGATGAGACCAAACAAATGGTGGTGCAAGACAAGTGGCTGGCCGCCCTGCACGCCAGCGTGCAAGCCGCGCTGGAAAGCGCGCTGCAAACCCTCAGCGCCCGCGCCCGCCAACTGGCCGAGCGCTACGCCCAACCCCTGCCGCAACTGGTGGACGAGGTGGATGTGTTGGCGGCACGGGTGGCCCAGCACTTGGTGAAGATGGGGGAGCGTAACGCCTGACCTGGAAGGTGTGATCCCTGAAAACCAAACGAGCGCCGCCAGACCACCTGCCAGGTCTAGCCGCAAGCCAACGTATGCCGCACTAGACCTGGCAGGTGGGTACGTCACGCAATTATTTGGGTCGCGTTTAGACCTGCCAGGTCTAGTGCCACTCTTGCACGTGGCGAGGCCAGTGCCGAATTTAGAATTGCTCAACGGGTGGACGAGGTGGATGCCCTGGCCGAGCGGGTAGAGGGGCACCTGGCGAAGATGCGAGCAAGCGTGGGTATGATGGCATCTTATTAACGTTAGACCCCTGTTTCGTTAATAACGAGAAATCTTATTAACGTTTCGTTGCCGATGGAACATGGAAAATGATTCACGATACGTGATGGGTAGGGGCGAAGCATTCGGCGAGCGCTGCGCCTTCAACCCCATCGAAACCCCGAATGCTTCGCCCTGGTCACGGCCTAGAAACGCAGCGCTCCGGGCGAAGCATTCGAGAACGAAAAGGTGTTACGCGTCTCATGCTCCCGAATGCTTCGCCCCTACGATCGCGACCGCACCGAGCCACCCTTTGGGCTATCTGGATATTTTGAGCGAAGGCGGTGAGCCGCTATGAAACCGGGCTACAAGCGGACCGAGGTGGGGGTGATTCCGGAGGCGTGGGAGGTG
>JAYTNY010000747.1:0-2460 GCA_043748055.1 Roseobacter sp. | reverse complement strand
CCGATTCGGACCCCGTTGGCATCTACGGCTTGCAAGCTGGTGCTGAAGTTATCGGGCGATTGCTGAGTTACACGCCAATACAAATTGGCGTTGAGCACCCCGCCCGAAGCCACACTGGCCTCATGCTCCGCGCCCATAAAAATCATGCGCCCGCCAAAGTTAACGTTGACCTGTTGCGCCAGGTCTTTGATGTTCTGCCCATCGAAGCGGCTGGTGCGCCAAGGCGTTTCGCGCACATCGGCGATGAAGGTTTTGAAGGCGAATAAGCTGCCCATTACCAACAGCACGAGTAGCGACGTTTGTAGGGACTGGGTCTCCCTATCCGATGCTGAACTTAGCTGAGATACCGGGCGGGGAGACCCCGCCGCTAAGATGGCACGGATGGTGCGATAGATAAACCACGCCAAACACAGTGCCAACGCCAGCCATGCTGCAATAGAAATAATATCGGTGGCGCGGCGCAGGGGTGTGCTGCCCCATGCCACCTGCACCATGTGCTTACCTGCAGGCACGTTGATCTGAATAAAGCCATAAGGGTCAGAGGGTGTCATCGGCACGGCAGCGCCATCCACAAAAGCCACCCAGCCTGGGTAAACAAAGGTGTGGAACGTGGCGGTGAAGGGCTGAGCCGCCGCGAACGAAACGGCGTAATCGAGCGGGCGATAGCGCTCTTGGCTCACAGTAACACCCGCGGGCAGGCTGGCGGCATCCAGCCGTTGGCCGCCGCGCAACAAGGGCGATTGCGCTGGCGGGGGCAATTCTTTGTTGCTGGCGGGTGTGTACTCGCCAGCAACCGTGGTGCCAAAGGCGTGCATATCTACTTCGTCCTGCATCACCACACGCGCATCCAAATGGCGGTTGAGGGGGACTGTGGCTTGGGGGAACTGCGTGGGGAAGGCCGTGACCGCCAGTGCGCCAATGGCTATTGCCGGGAACACGGCCCGCAGCCAGCGCCCCTTCAGTTGAAGCACCGCCCAGCCACCCGCCGCAACCAGCGGGGCCAGCCACAGGCTGGCCAACGGCGCAAACCGGCGCACAAATTGCAGCATTTGCAGCAAGGGCGCGGCCTCCCAAATGGGTTGCGCTTGCGGTAACATCATAAAAGTGCAAAGCGCAGCCAGGGCCAGGCTGATGAGAACGCGAACGGTGATGGCGCGTTGCCGCCGCGCCAACGCCAATAATGCGAGGGCAGACAGCAGCAAGGTGGTGGCTCCCAGATGAATGGGGTAGTCGCGGGCCATCATGGCTTCATCGAGCGGAATGGGGTTGGAGAGCAGCCAACCCAGCCACAAAAAGCTGTTGCGATAGTTCAGCTCAGGTTTGGCCAGCAAACGATCCAGCCTTATATCGCCGCGCTCGATAAACGCCGGCACGATGTAAAACGCCGCCAGCGCCGCGCCCCACATCAACATGAGAGCGAGCTGCCCTAGCACGACCACGCGGGCGCGGCCCTGGGTGTGGGCCAGCGTTAACACCAGCGCATACAGCAACAGGGTGGGCGTAAACAACATCAGGGTGGCGTTGTGGTTCAGCGCCAGCGCGGCATAGCACAGCGCGCCCACCCACACAAAGTTGCGTCGCCCGGCAATGACACGCTCTGTGGCCCACAAAGTAAACGGCAACATGGCGAACGCAAACGGCTCGGGCAGTGTGCCACGCAAAGACATGTTGTTCATCACGTCCGAGGCGAACACGAACGCGGCTGCGCCCATTAGCCCACCCCACTCGCCAAAATGTAGGCGCAGCCACAAATATGCGCCCACGCTGGTGAGAACGAGAAAGCCGATGAGCGCCAACAAATAGGCCAGATAGATTTGCCCGCCCGCCAAAAAAGCCAACGGCGCGGCCACGTAGTAGGGCAGCGGGCCGTGCGCGTTAAACAACGGCACCCCAAAGCCATACGCAATGTCGGGTGCCCAGCGCGCAAAGATGTAGCCATCGCGGATCATCTGCACGGTTTGCCACAGGCGATGCGCGTGAAAGGTTGTGTCGGTGCCCAGCACCAGCCGCCCCAGCACATACGGCTGGCCCGCCAGCAACGCCATGCCTATGGCGATGAGGATGCCCCAGACTGGGACGCGGTTTTGAGGGGAAGCTGGATTTGAGCTGGGTTGCATAGCGTTAGGCGTGCGAGATTGTAACGAGTGAAGCTGGTTACCTTATAGACAAAATAGACAAAGCGGTTAGGCCTTGCACGAATCATCGTCGGCAAGACCCTAAAGGTCTTAAAGACCTTTAGGGTCTATTTCTGCCATGTTTAATTACGTACTCTATTAGGTTTTCTCACGCGAAGGCGCAAAGGCGCTAAGAAAAAAGCCTTGCGCCTTCGCGTCTTTGCGTGAGATTTGGAAAGACTTGAGGTAGTCAGCAAGTGAGGCAAAAACAAACCTGTCTATACTCTTTCCGTGATGAGCCTAATCAGCCTGTTGAATCAGCGACCCACAAATGCCAACGCCAACG
>JAYTNY010000746.1:0-8317 GCA_043748055.1 Roseobacter sp. | reverse complement strand
AATGGATGCGCCTGCAAGGGCCGGATAGCCCAGCTCTTTTTCAATTTATCAAAGACAACCACAGCCGCTACGATTTGTTCGTGTTCATGACCTATTTGTATGCCACCACGTTCATTGGCCTGCCTTTGGTAGCCAAAAAAAGCGTGCTGATCCCCACCGCGCACGATGAGCCGCCCATTTACCTAGACATCTTCCGCAACACCTTTGCCCTACCACGCGGCATCGTCTTTAACACCCGTGATGAGCAAGACTTCGTCTACCAACAATTCGGCAACCAGCGCATCCCCAGCGCCATCTTGGGTGTGGGCATCGATGTGCCGCCCGTGCAAGACACGACACAAGTCACCGAGGCAGATTACCTGCTCTACATGGGCCGCGTAGACCCCAGCAAGGGCAGCGATACGCTGTTCGATTACTTTTTGGAATACAAGCGCCAAACCAACGATCCGGTCAAACTCATCCTAATTGGCACGCCGCTCATGCCCGTGCCCAATCACCCTGATATAGTGGCGCTCGGCTTTTTACCCGGCGACGAACGATTCGCCTGGTTGCAAAAAGCATCGGTCTACGTCCATCCATCGCCCTACGAAAGCCTCTCAATGGCCACCCTCGAAGCCTGGAACCTGGGCGTGCCGGTTTTGGTCAACGGCCACGCTGCGCCGCTCAAGGCTCACATCCAACGCAGCAACGGTGGCTTCTACTACCTGTCGAAAGACGAATTTGTGGCCCATTTGCGCCGCCTGCGCGCCGAGCACACATTGCGGGCCGAGATGGGCGCGCGTGGCCGGGCCTACGTTAACGAGTTTTACGAATGGCGAAAAATTACCGAAGGTTACGTGGCGTTTTTCAAACGCATTTATTCAGGCTTGTGATGGGTGTGGCGTTGGCGACCGGTAGCCTGAACCTCGCACCGAACGCGGCGCACGCAGCCGCCATCCCCCCTACCGGCCTGTTGGCACTGACCGGGGGCGGGGCGGTCAGCTTCTCCCCCGTCACCCTCGCCGATCTAAATGGCGATGGCCGCCCGGAAATCCTCGTCGGCACCTCCGATGGCAAAGTGTTTGCTGTGCGCTACAACACGGGCAATAGCAAGTTGGAAGTGATGTGGTCGCATAACTTGGCCCCCGATGTAGGCGGCCCCACCACCGTTCGCGCAGGCATCTCGGTGGGCGATCTTGACGGCGACGGCCAGCCCGAAGTGGTGGCCGCAACCGGCAGCGCCACGCCGGATTACGGCGGCGTTGTGGCGCTGGTGGGCGCAACCGGCGTCACAAAATGGGTCTATCACACCGATGATTTACTGAATGCATCCGGCGGGGCTGGGGGCGATGGCATCCCCGATGGCGTAGTTAGCACACCTGCACTGGGCGATTTGGACGGCGATGGCAAATTAGAAATTGCCTTTGGCGGGTTTGATTTTCGCGTGCATTTGCTGAACTACGACGGCCAGACCCTGCCCGGTTGGCCGCGCTTTGTGCGAGACACCGTTTGGTCTTCGGCGGCGATGGCAGACTTGGATGGCGATGGCTTACTGGAGGTCATCATCGGCGTAGACACCCACAAAGATGCCGCGCCCTTCAACACTCCGGATGGCGGCGGCCTATATGTCTTCCGGCGCGATGGACAACTGGTGCCGGGTTGGCCGCAGTTTATTGGCCAGGTGATTTACGCCGCGCCTGCCGTGGGCGATTTGGATGGCGATGGCAAATTGGAAATTGTGAGCGGCACCGGCGAGTTTTACAACAACCCAACCGATGGCTACAAGGTTTACGTGTGGTCGGCCACGGGCAGCTTGTTGTGGAAAGGCAGCACCACCGGCTACGTGCGCGGCGGCCCTGCGCTGGGCGATTTGAACGGGGATGGCAAGCTGGATGTGGTGGCCGCTGGGTTGGACAACAAGGTTTACGCCTGGAAGCACGATGGCGCGCCGCTGTGGGCAGTGAACCCCAAAGACATCACCGGGCAAAGCACCGGCCTGGGCAGCATGCCGGTGCTGGCCGATTACGACAACAACGGTGCGCTGGATGTCTTCATCAACATGCAGTGGGACACCACCGTGTTAAACGGCGCGAACGGCAGCCAATTCACCGCCGCCTCGCAGAGCGATGGTAAGCCCGCCTACGGCTGTGGCTATGTCAGCGCCACCAACGCCCCAGCCATTGGTGATGTCAACGGCGACGGCAAACTCGATCTGGTCTCGGCCTGCGCCGACAACAGCGGGGCCACCGGGCGCGTGTCGTTCTGGAGCTTGAGTGCGCCCGCCACCGCAGCCAACTCACCCTGGCCCATGTTCGGCCACAACGGCCAACACACCCGCCTGTATGCCCGCGCCGCTGCGTATGACGCGCACATCGTCTCGCACACCCTCCCCGAATTGATGAAGTTGGGCGAGGAGAAGCAAGTGCAGATTACGGTGCGGAACGTTGGCCCCTCGCGCTGGGTGAGCGGGCAGGTTGCATTGGGGCCGTGGAACATCCCCGACCCACTCGGCGGCGCAAACCGCACCGGCCTCAGCGCCAACGAAGTCATCGCTCCCGGTCAGACCAAAACGTTCAACCTCACCCTGCGTGCGCCTACTTCCGAGGGCTACTACACCACGCATTGGCGCATGGTGAATGATGCGGCAGGAGCCTGGTTTGGGGCCGCAGCCCAAATCAAAGTAAAAGTGGGCAACCAACCCAATTTGCAAGTGCTGACGACGCAGGGCATGTATGGCGCAGGAATTGCTTCTGGCGCGCTGCCCCCGCCCACAAACCCGCGCGCTTGGTCCACTATGGCTGGCATGCTCAAGATCATCAGCGACAAGCGTGGGTATCACATGCTGGGGCGCCAGGGCGGGTATTGGATTGGCGGCTCGGCCTTGCCCTTGCCCGTTGCAGGGCTGCTGCCCAGTTTGCAAGATGCTTTTCTGAGCAAAGACGGCATCAACTTGTATGAGTTAAGTGGCGACGGCACGGTCTACATTTGCGAGCCAAGCTCCAATTGCACCACGCGCTTCAGCCCGGCCCCACCCACCGGCATTGCGGCACGGGCGCTGGCGGTTACGGCGGATGGCGCGGGCGTGTATGTGGTGGATGGCGCGGGCAACATTCACACCGGCGGCAACGCCCCCAAGTTAAGCCCACCGGCTGGCTTGCCCGCGTTAGCACCCCAAGCCGACATCATTCGGCGCATCAAGTTCGCGCCGGATGGCAAAGGGTTTTATCTGATGGACATCTATGGCCGCATCTGGAACGGCAACGGCGCACCGGCCCTCACACCCAACTATGCGTTGCATACCGATGAAGATTGGGCGCGCGATTTTGAACTGACCGAAGATGGCCAGGGCTTTTATCTGCTGGACAAAAATGGCAACATCCTCACCGGTGGCAACGCCACGCCGCTCACGCTCAATGTGCCGCCCACCTCTGCCGATGACATCGGGCGCGACATTGAGCTAGTAGATGGGCGGCGGCTGCCCACACCGCCTGTGCAGGTCACAGAGTTTGCCTATTTACCGTTGGTGCGAAAATAAATCATGACCCAATCAATCTCTTTGCCCTCTCATCTGGTTCGGATTAACGGCGATAGCGCCAGCCCAGAGGCGCAGCAGGCCCTGAAACGCATCGCCGAAAACTTGGCTGCGCGTGGCACAGACTTGCAGGCGAACGAATTTGATTTGACTCAGGAGTTGGATGTGTTGACTCGGTTGAGCGCGCTTGAAGTCCATCCGCATGTGCAACCTTCGCACATTCCACTCATCGGTGGCCTCGTCACCCAACTCAAACAAGCTTTGCATCAGCTTGTGCTGTTTTATGTGCGCGATCTGGCCGCGCAACAAAATGCCTTCAATGCGCAAGTGGTTCGCGTGCTCCGTCATACCGAAGTTCCGGTGGAACGTGTCTAGACGCGCCCGTGGCGCGTCTCTACAATGGGCGCATGATCCTCTCCATTCTCAACAAGCAAATTCAAGTGACGCCGTGCGATGCGCTCATCGTTAATCTGTTTGAGGGCATGGCCATGCCCAGCGGCGCAACCGGCGCAATAGACACAGCGCTGGGGGCCTCGGATGGCGTGCCCGGCAACGGGGCCATCAGCCAGCTTATTCGGCTGGGCGACTTTAAGGGCAAGCTCAACGAAATCGCGGTGGTCTACACCCATAACCTTATTCCAGCACCACGCGTCATCCTCGTAGGGCTGGGCAAGATCGGCGAATTCACCCTGGAGCGCGCCCGCCAAGCCAGCGGTGCAGCGGCGCGCAAAGCCCGCGACTTGGGCTGCAAAAACATTGCAAGCATCGTGCATGGGGCAGGTATGGGCAACTTAAACATGAGAGAGGCTGCGCAAGCCACCGCCGAGGGTGCGTTTATGGGCGCGTATCAATTCCGGGAGCACAAGGCCAAGCCCCAAAACGGCAAGGTCTTGCAAGAACTACTGCTGATTGAGAATGACGCCACCAAGCAAGATGACGTGACAGCCGGTGCACGGGCAGGCGAGGCTATTGCAAATGGGGTGAACTTCGCCCGCGACCTCATCAGCCGTGCACCCAATGTGATGAACCCCACCACGCTGGCCCAGAACGCCCAAGACATGGCCGCCCGCACCGGTCTGGCCTGCACGGTGATGACCGAAAAAGAAATCGCCGCGCTCAACATGGGCGGCGTGCTAGCCGTCTCGCAAGGCAGCGCAAACCCGCCGCGCTTTGTCATACTAGATCACAACCCCCAATCCCTAATCCCTAATCCCCAGCCCCTCGTCTTCGTCGGCAAGGGCGTCACTTTTGATACAGGCGGCATCAGCCTAAAAGACCCCGGCGGCATGGAGGCCATGAAAGGCGACATGGGGGGGGCAGCAGCGGTGCTGGGTGCCATGCAAGCTGTCGCTGAGTTGAAGCTGCCGCGCCGCGTGATCGGCTTGGTGCCGATGGTGGAAAACATGCCCAGCGACCGCAGCTATCGCCCCGGCGATGTGATCACGATGATGAGTGGGCTAACGGTTGAGGTCATCAGCACCGACGCCGAGGGCCGCATGATTTTGGCCGACGCGCTGCACTACGCCAAGCAATACAAGCCTGCAGGTGTGGTGGATTTAGCGACGCTGACTGGCGCGTGTGTGGTGGCGCTGGGTGAAGGCGTGGCAGCCGGCCTCTTCAGCAACAACGAGAATTGGGCCAAGCAGGTGTTAGGCGCAGCGGGCAACGCGGGCGAACGGTTGTGGCAGTTGCCGCTGTACCCAGAGTATGGCGAGAAGATTCGCAGCGATTTCGCTGAGATCAAAAATTCGGGTGGGCGCACCGGTGGCGTGGGCACCAGCGCCTATTTCCTCAAGCGGTTTGTGGAAGAAGGGAACACCGATGCGTATCCCTGGGCCCACATCGACATGGCAGGCATGGCCTTCGGCAGTGAGACGAAGGGCCACCAACCCAAAGGCGCGGTGGGCTACGGCGTCAGGCTGCTGGTGGAGCTGGCACGCGCCGCTGGTTGAGCGGGTGTTACTGGCGTGCCGTAAACCGGCGTAGGGCGTCCATTGCCATTCACGCCATCTACAAACGGCGTTTGGTTTGGCGCATGCGACGAGCCAAATACTTTGTTAGGCATGGGCACCCGCATCTGCACGATGGTGCCCGCACCGGGGCCGGAGTGAACCTCGACCGTGCCGCCTAAATTGCTAGCGCGCTCGCGCATGCTCACCAGACCAAAGTTGTTGGGGAACGAGCCGTTGGTGTCAAAGCCTTTGCCGTCGTCCTTCACATCCAGCGTTAAGTGCCGGTTGCGGATGCCCAAGCGAATTTCCACGCGGCTGGCATGGGCATGTTTGATGGTGTTCTGAGTGGCCTCCAGCGCGACGCGGTAGATGGCTTCTTTAGCCTCAACCGGAATCGATGGTTCTTCGCAATCGAAGAAGAATTGCGCATCGATGCTGTGCCGCGTGCAAAGGGCTTTGGTCTGCTTTTGCAGCGCAACCAATAAGCCCTCAGTCGCCAGCGATTCCGGGCGCAGTTCAAAGATCAGCGCGCGCATCTCGGCCAGGGCACCCTCGGTCAGCTTCAGCATGTAATCAATCGTCTCATTGGCGCGTTTGGGGTCGCGGTTGATTAACTCTTGAGTGGTGCGCGCGCCCAACGCAATGCCGAACAAGGCCTGCGACACCGAATCGTGCAGCTCGCGGGCCAAACGGCGGCGCTCGGCGGTGGTGGCTGCTTCGGCCTCGCGGGTGCGCAGGCGGGCATTCTCAATAGCGGCAGCGGCCTGGTTGGCAAAGGCCAGGGCGATCTCGGCGTGCCACTGCACGTAATAGTTGGCGCGGTAGCACTGAATCGAGATCAGACCGATGGGTTTATCCTGCGCAATCAGCGGCACCCCCAGCCACGAGGTCTCATCCACGCCTTTGCCATTCGAGATCATGGGTTTGCCAGAGCGGATGACCGCTTTGTGCTCCGGGGCCAGCGGCAGCGTGGCGGCGGTGTCGTTGGGGGTGCTGTGCGCACTGTTGGCTTCGTAGCGCAGCGCCAACGCGTTATCTCGGTTTTGCACCAATAGCACAGCAGCGTTGTCGAACTCCACAATGTGCTTTAGCTCGTTCAGAATCAAGTTCAAAATAGGGCGCAGCTCTAATGGCGATGACAGGATGCGCGAGGCTTCCAGCAGGCGCGTCAGACTGGACGATAGTCGTTCGTTCTCTCGGTAGGTAACGACCTGGCGAAAAGTAACCAGCAGGATGATGACGCCCACCGCGATGATGACGACGTTGAATGGGGTAGCGCGGCCAGCATCGGGATGCGTAGAGGCGTGCAGCACCAGCAACATGGTGTAAGCCAACCAGGCCCACAAATAAGGCAGATAGCCATAGATGGGGCGCTCACTAAGCCGCAGAAATAACGAGTTTGTGGACGAAGCACCGATTGCATCTTTATCCTGTGGCGCATCCGCAGCCTGCCGAGCCTGAAATACCGCTGCGCTCAACGTAGCCATCCACGACAAGCCAAACAAGAGATCGGGCCAGTAACCACCCGACACGAGGCCTTTGAAGGTCTGGTAATTGAAAAAGGTGTCTGCCAGACCCATCAACACCATGCCCAGCCCAATGAGCAACAACGGAATTTGGGCGGGTTCGTAGCGCTGGCGGATGAGCAGCATGGTGGCAGCCCACAACAACAGCATATCTAACGCAGGGTAAAGAAACCCGAGGACGAGAACCATGGGTTCCACGCCGCGCACGGACAGCGCAGGCAAAAAGATGAAGACCCAGAAGACCATGGCGCTGCCGCACACCACCAGCCCAAAATCCAAAATCAATCGCTGCCATTCGCCGCGCTGCAACGGTTTGCGCGGCCACTTAAACAAGCCCACCAAAAAAGTGGCATAAAAGGACACATAGAAGATATCGGCCAGAGAGGGTACAGGATCCACATGCCAGATGGTCTCTAGCGCAAAAAACACTGCATCACCAGCGGTGTACAGCAGAAAGGCTGCGGCTAAAAAGCGCCAGGCATCGGCTGCCTGTTTGTTGTTGCTGGCCGCAAGTTTTTTAGCCGCCCAAATAGCGGCAATGGCCGCCATACCAGACAACACCACGCTGAGGGCGTTGCTGAGGGTGGTGCGCAGATCGAGTTGGGATTCGGGGATAAACAGCAGCACGCCGCCATGTATAACCACTACGCACAAGGCAATAGCAATTACAACTGGCATCCCTGGCACGACTGCGGTGAGGCGCGTTGATGCAATTTTCATAGTGAGCAGATTGAGCAGGCTGCCATGAAGAACATTGAATGAGTAAAAGAAGCCGCTTACGCCGATAACTTAAGTCACAATCATATCCCGATGATAGACGCCTTACTCTGGAACATTCTGGAACTTTGATCAGACTATATCAGCATCTTAATGAGAACCGGTTGAACATAGGGTGTCAGCAATTCTCAATCTGAACCAAACTTGAGCTGAATAGTCCGTAGGACTTTGCGATACCCAGCACCCGATTTGAAATCGGGTGCGCCGTGCGCGACAAATCCAGGTCGTTATTGCAGGTCGGGCAACGCCACCGATTTCGAATCGGTGGCTAGGCATAGCAAAGTCCTGCGGACTAGCTTGGCGTTTTCGTTTGTAGAGTTCAGATTGAGAATTGCTGATAGGGTGTATTCAGGTGATTTTTTGTGCAGACTTGGGTTAGAATACCGCCCCGCAAAAAAGAAATTTAGTTGATTGGTCGCGCGCCGTAAGCAACCCTGCATAAACTTGCAGGACTTTGCAATACGGCGCGCAACATTGTAGGGGTTCGGCAAGAACCTAAACTGTTAAGGAGTGCAAGAAGTACTATGGGTCCGCTACCAAAGCGCAAATTT
>JAYTNY010000745.1:0-3856 GCA_043748055.1 Roseobacter sp. | reverse complement strand
CCCATCTTCAGCAGGGTGGGGCCATCGTCCCAATTGATGGCGACGTGATGATCGAGGACGGCGAGCACACCGTTGGTATTTAGCATTTGAATGACGAATTACAGTTTGATGTTCTTGACGCTGTCCTCCAGCCCACCCGGCCGGTTGCGCGCCAGCCAAATCTTTTTGTGCTCGGCAATCACTTTGCGTTGCGCGCTGGCACTGGCGCTTTGCGTCATCTTACTGATGCCAAACCGAATGGCATTCAGCACCCACGCATACTCGCGCTTAATCAGCTTGTGTTCTGGCGTGTTGGCCGCAATCTTGTTCAGCGCCTTCTCCTGCGCATCCACTGCTTTGTACAGCGCCTTAATGGTTTTAGGGCTGGTGTTGTTAGGCGTCTTAGGCGATGCGTCTCGCACTTCTTGTTGCGTCATCAGGATAGCCCGACCATAGGCTGTTGCGTTAAAGGTGCGGTCGGGCGCATGCGTATAGATATCGCCTACCGCGTAGGCCAGCTTGCCAAACTGGCCGGTTGTGTCATCAAACAGGTGCAGGCTGATGGCCTGCGTGATGTCCACATCTCGGTTGCTGGCCAAACACCACGACACGCCCGCGCCATAGCCGTAGCCCAAGTAACTGACCGGCAGCGGTTGCAAATGGCCGCTATCGCCCCAGTCTGTGTTGAGGTAGCCAATTGCGCCGTGCTTTAACCCAGCCTCGGCGGCATTCAGCAAGTTGCCGATAGCATTCGTTGTGCGCCCGCCCAGCGTGTTCCACGTAGAGGTGCCTGGGCACACGTAGAACGGCACGCCCGACGCGGCGAACTTTGCGCCGTGCTCATCAAATGGGTGGTCGGCCTCGTAGCCCCATTCCAGCGCCACCACGTCTTTGGGCAAATGCGGCACCAGCTCTGGGTGCTCCATGATGATGTCGCCCCAGAATTGCATCACCTTGCCGTGCTGCTTTGTCAGCTTGTTGATCTTGGTCACGAACTCCAAGTAGGTGCGGCCTACGCCCACTTCCTCCACCATCTCTTTGCTGGCGCCTTCGCCTAAATCTACCGTCTCATCGCAACCCACGTTAATCACGTTGCTGCTGAAGTGCGGCAACACCTCATCCAAAATATCGCCGACCAGAGCGATGCTGCCGGGGTCGAGCGGGTTCAGCGTAAATGGCTCGGCAAAGTAGCCCCAGCGGGTTTGGCAACCGTTGGGCGCTTCGGCCAATGGTCGGTATTCATCATGCGTCAGCCAGCGGCGCATGTGCCCAAACGTGTTTTGGTTGGGCACCAGGTGAACATGGTGCCGCTTGCAATGCGCGTCCAGTTTCATGATCTCTTCGCCGGTCATGGGTGATGCGTTGGCCCACACTTTGGGGTGCTTTTGGAAGGCAAACGTGTGCTCGGTGTAAAGCTGCAACTCGTTTAGCTTCAACAGCGCCATCTGGTTCACCAGCTCAAACAGCGTCTTCATCGTCGGCACTTTGTCGCGGCTAATATCCAGCATGATGCCGCGTGCGATGAAGTCGGGAGAGTCCTGGATGTGAAGCTGGGGCAGCTTGTTGCCGTATTGGCGCAGCAGTTGCATCAGCGTCATCACCCCATAAAACGCGCCGGTTTGGCTAATGGCACGAATATGAATATGCGTAGCCGTGATATCCAGAGTGTACGACTGGCGTTTGATGTCTGTCGAGTTCTGCTTGGGCGTTATCTCTATGTGCACGCCAATCTTTGCAGACGCAAGCGTGGGTGCAGCATTCAGCGGCCAGCTCACGCCCGCATATTCACTCAGGGCACGCTGTGCCTCTTCTCCTTCAAATAAGAAAGACGAATTCGGAATTACAACAAATTTGTCGCCAGAGAGCTTGAGCGTGCCGCCGGTGAGTTCGATGTGGCGTGGCTCGGGCAGCAACACAGGGGCGTTTTTAGACATGCAAGGATTGTACTGATTCTGTAATGCTGTGATACTTTGTCAACTTGGCCTTAGCCTCACAGCATCGCGCCACGTTTACAATCCCGCCTCTATGCCAGACCCACAGCAACCCATGTTTACAGCCCGCGCCGTTTACGTCGCCAGCGCCGCGCGCGTGATGACCGCCAGCAGTGTGAAGAACGCCGTGACGCGCTTGATGATGACCAAACCCAACGTTCACGCCGTGGGCGTGGGCTTTAAGAACCCGTATCGCCAAGGCAAAGGTGAGGTGTGCGTCGTCGTCGCCGTCAGCAAGAAGCTGCCCAAAGATGCGCTGAGCCAAAGCGATTTGATTCCGCCCACGATGGATGGCGTGAAGACCGATGTGGTGGAGCTGCCGCTCTTCCGCGCATTTCAAGCAACCGCAGACACGGCCCGCGCTACCGATGCCTCATCTCAAGTTCAGCGCTTGCGCCCGGCGCGGCCCGGCAGCTCTATCGGCCATTTGGATATTACGGCGGGCACGTTTGGCTGCGTCGTCATGCGCAACGGCCTCAAATTTATTTTGAGCAATAACCATGTGTTGGCGAATGCCAACCAGGCTAAGTTGGGCGAGGCTGTTTTGCAACCCGGCCCGTTGGATGGCGGCACGCTGAGCAACGACCGCTTGGCAACGCTGGTGGAATTTGTGCCGCTGGCGTTTGAGGGTGAGCCGGAGCCGCCTCCGCCGCCCTCTGGCTGCGGCGCTGTTTTTAGCAGCGGCGGCGCGCCCACCCAAGCCATCAACAAAAAAGGCGGCAACCGGGTGGATTGCGCTCTGGCCCGCGCCGATGGTGGCGATGACAACCTGAACGCCGACATCCTGAACATCGGCGTGCCGAAAGGCATACTTGAGGCGGCGCTGGGCATGCAGGTGCAAAAGAGCGGGCGCACCACCGGCTACACGCTAGGCGAGATTGAACAGGTTGATGTCTCGTCCAAAGTGGACTATGACGGCAAGGAAGCGATTTTTACCGGCCAACTGCTGGCGGGCGGCATGAGCGCAGGCGGCGACAGCGGCAGTGCTGTGTTGGACATGAACGGCAATGTGATTGGTCTGCTATTCGCTGGCTCGGCCAATGCCACGCTGATTAACCCGATTCAGGAAGTGCTGGCGGCGTTGCGGGCGGAGTTGGTCACCAACTGATTGCATACGGCGACGTAATTTTCGAAGAATGCGCTCTATGTCGAGTTTGACAATCGCAGCTCAGCCATAAATGCGTCCTTCGACTGCGGACGGCATTTTTTCTACAGATTTAGATTGGGCATCAAGCCGTCCTGCGCTCAGGATGCTTTCTAGTTGAGTTAATTTGATGCGACATCTGATTACCTTTAACACATGAAGCTCGCTCTCATCCACGACTGGCTGAACCAACTGGGCGGTGCGGAGGACGTGCTGGTGAACTTGCACCAGATGTTGCCGCAAGCGCCGGTGTTCACCAGCATCTATGACCGCAAGCGCATGCCACAGGTCTGGCGCAGTTGGGATATTCGTAGCACCGGTTTAGACGCGCTGCCTGGCATCCACCGCCACCACCAGCCCTATATGCCGTTGTTTGCCCAAAGCTGGGCGCAGCGAAAAATTACCGCCGAGTACGACGTGTTGCTGAGCAACAAGAGCGCCTTTTGCATCGGTGCGCGCCCGCTGAACCCGCAGGCCAAGCACATTTGCTACTGCCTCACGCCCACGCGCTTTACCTATGATTTTGAGGGCTATGTGGGGCGCGGCGAGAAAATGCCACCCGGCGCAGCAACGATTCTGCGCGCCCTGAACAGCTATTTGCGGCGCTGGGAAACGCAGGCCGCCCAGCGCGTGCACACGTTCATCGCCATCTCCCACGAGGTGCAGCAGCGCATTAAAACGCTGTATGGCCGCGAATCGGTCATCATCTATCCGCCGGTGGAAATGCCGGAGCGGATGCCCA
>JAYTNY010000744.1:0-1699 GCA_043748055.1 Roseobacter sp. | reverse complement strand
CGCGTTTTTGGCCCAGGTGCAAGCGGCGGTTGATGGGATGGTGGTTGCGCCAAGGGTGGTGTTGATTGAAGCGTTGAGCGTGGCAGAGGCCCCCTCCCCGCCAATGGCACAAACCATCGTGATGCGCGGGGTGGGGGCCAACCTCGCCTACGTCATCTTCACCTCTGGTTCCACCGGCGTGCCGAAGGGCGTGATGGTGGAGCAACGGGGGCTGGTGAACCACCTGTGTGCCATGTGCGAGAACCTGAAGCTGACTAAGGCCGATGGGATTGGGCAGACTGCGACGCAGAGCTATGTCATCTCGGTGTGGCAATTTTTGGCCGCGTTAATTTGCGGTGCACGGGTGCAGATTGTGCCGGAGGAAATCATGCTCGACCCGGCTGCGTTGCTAGATGAAATTGAGCAGCGCCAGATAAGCCTGGTGCAAATTGTGCCCAGCATGATGCGGCTGCTGATTGAGGCATTGGCAAAGCGCGCGGGCGGCTTGCCTGCCTGTGTGCGTTGGATGATTCCTACAGGCGAAGCACTGCCGCCTGCGCTGGCGCGAGCATGGTTTCAACACTGCCCCACCGTGCCGCTGCTGAATGCCTATGGCTCCAGCGAATGCTCCGACGATGTGGCGCACGATGTGATTACCAAACCACCCGGCGGCGACGTGGTAAACATGCCCGCTGGCTACCCCATCCCCAATGTGCAAATGTTTGTGCTGGATGCACACATGCAGCCCACACCGGTGGGGGTGGCGGGTGAGCTTTATGTGGGCGGCGCGGGCGTTGGGCGTGGCTACTTGGGTGATGTTGAACTCACTGCACAGAAGTTTGTGGTGGTCGCAGGCAACCGCCTCTATAAAACCGGCGACCGTGCGCGTGTGTTGCCCAACGGCAAAATTGAATATCTGGGACGCTTGGATTTTCAGGTGAAGATTCGCGGCATTCGCATTGAGTTGGGTGAGATTGAAGCCACGCTGAGCGCACACCCATCTATTGCGCAAAGTGTGGTGGTTGCGCGAGACGATGCGCAAGGCTTGAAACAATTATTGGCATATGGGGTGCTGCACCAAAACGCAACCGCGACGGCGCAAGACTTGCGCACATGGGTGGGCCAACATTTGCCAGACTACATGGTTCCGGCAGCCGTCATCATTTTGGAGCAGATGCCGCTGAACGCCAGTGGCAAGGTGGCGCGCAGCATGCTGCCGCAACCCCAGCAGTTGTTTCAAGCCGATGCCGAGACATATGTTGCACCGCGCAACCCAACCGAAACGGCCATCGTTCAAATACTTTCGCAGGTGATGGGGCTGGATGCGGACACGCTGGGCGTGCGCCACAATTTTTTTGATCTGGGTGGGCATTCGATGCAGGCTATTCAAGTGGTTTCGCGGATGCGCGATTGCTTTGGCATAGATTTGCCGCTGCGCAGTTTGTTCGAGCGCACCACGGTTGAGGGCTTGGCGCAGTTGGTAGACGAAACGCGGGCGACGACAAATTCATCCAAATCAGAAGCACCCACAGAATGGTCGCCATTGGTGCCACTGCAAGCAAACCCTGCGCAGCCGCCGGTGTTTTTTATTCACCCGGCGGGCGGCGCGTTGTTTTGGTATTTGGGGCTGTTAACGCATTTGGGCCAGGGCTACAACGCCTATGGCTTGCAAGGGCATGGGTTGCGCAGCGACCAACTGCCGCTGCAAAGCATTCCTGAG